>CAKTGW010000193.1 GCA_934561725.1 uncultured Oscillospiraceae bacterium | reverse complement strand
ATGGCCTTTTACGGCTGCTTCGCAGGCTACTACTTATTATGGCGTCCGATCATGCGGAGCAGGCTTTTCGGCAATTCCGATGCCAAAGGCGCTATGCGGGCCAAAATCATTCTGGCCTCCATTCTCGGCTGTGTGATTACCCTGCAGATGGGCGCTTTTTCTGTGGTCCTGGAAACCTCCGCTTCCGGCATTACAGAGCTGCCCTTCGGGACTTTTGTAAAAATCATGCAGCCCATTCATCTGGCCATTGGTCTGGTAGAAGGACTGATCACCTCAGCCGTGTTGGTCTTTGTTTATGAGGCTCGTCCGGAGCTGCTGATGGATGTGGCTCCCGCCGGTGCCGCACACAACAGATTCTCTCTGAAGACCACAGTAGCAGTTCTGGCCGTGATCGTCGCCCTCACCGGCGGCGTTCTGAGCCTGTTCGCCAGCTCCAATCCGGACGGACTGGAGTGGTCCATGTTCGGCAATGCGGAATCCGGCTATAGCGACAACATGGGGCTGGACGAAGAAAGCTACGGCGTTTCCAGCGGAGCCGCAGACGTGGCTGGCTCCATTCAGGAAAAAACCGCTTTTCTGCCCGATTATTCCTTCGCAAACAGTGACAGTTCGGCCGGTACTACAGTTTCCGGACTGCTCGGCTCGGCTATCGTTGCAGGTATGGCTGTGGTGATCTGTATGGCCGGCGGCTTTTTCCGCAGAAAAAAAGCGGATGCAAAAGCCTGAAAACAGTGCTATAATATCGGAGGCACCGCAAGGGTGCCTCCGATTGACTTTTATGAGGTTTTTCTATGGATAAGCTTTCACGCGCACAATCTGAGCTGCACGAAACGGAGGCTTTGGCTGCTGCCGACACACCGATCCACCGTCTGCACCCGCTGTGTAAGCTCCTCGTGACGCTGGTTTATATCGCGGCAGTCACATCCTTTCCCAAATATGGCTTTTCCGGTCTGGCTTTCTTTGTTCTGTACCCGGTTCTGATGTTTCAGGCCGCCGGAATTCCGGTAAGCCTGTGCTTCTATCGACTGCGTATCGTGCTTCCCCTGGTTTGCGCCGTGGGCCTTGCTAATCCCTTTCTGGACCATACATCACTATTGCAGATTGGAAGCCTGACTATCTCTGGCGGAATCATATCCATGTTCACACTGATGATGAAGGGTATTTTTTCGCTGATGGCGTCGTTTTTGCTGATTGCCACCACCTCTATCGACGTTTTATGTGCAGCTCTGCGCAAGATCCATGTACCACATATTCTGGTAACACTGCTGCTGTTGACCTACCGCTACATCGGCGTCATGCTTGAGCAGCTCTCCGTTATGACACAGGCCTACAGTCTCCGTGCACCGGGACAAAAAGGCATCCACATCTCGGCCTGGGGCTCCTTTCTCGGCCAGCTCCTTCTGCGGAGCATGGACCGGGCCGAGGAGCTTTTCAACAGCATGCAGCTGCGCGGCTTCTCGGGCGAGTTTTACTATGCGGATGTGCCGCCCTGCCGTGTCTCCAGCGTGCTTTATGCTGCACTTTGCATCGCCGCATTTCTACTGGCCCGCTCTGTTGATCTCCCTGTACTGCTGGGAAACCTGTTTATGAGGTTCGGAATATGATTGAATTTCAAAATGTATCCTTCTCCTATGATGTAGAACATCCCGTAGTTGAAAACCTGAGCTTTTCTATTCAAACGGGGGAAGCTGTAGGACTGATCGGCGCAAACGGCGCCGGAAAATCGACCATTATGAAGCTGATGTTGGGCCTGCTCCGCGGAACCGGTAAAATTACTGTAGACGGCCTGCCCATGTGCAAAGAAAATCTCTCTGCGATCCGCAGAAAGGTCGGCTTTGTCCTTCAGGATTCTGATAATCAGATGTTCATGCCCACTGTATATGAGGACATGATTTTCGGCCCCCGGAATTACGGTCTGGACAAAGCGGAAACAGAACGCCGGGTAGATACCATTCTGCAAAAGCTGGGATTGCAGGAGCTGAAGCACCGCTATAATCACAGTATTTCCGGCGGTGAAAAGCGAATGGCTGCCATCGCCACGATACTGGCTATGGAACCGGAGACCATCCTGATGGATGAACCCTCCACCGCACTGGATCCGGTCAACCGCCGGGCGATCATCAATACGATCAATGCTCTGCCGCAGACTAAGCTGATTGCCTCCCATGATCTGGACATGATCCTGGATACCTGCCAGAGGGTCATCTTGCTTTCCCACGGAAAAATCGCAGCCGATGGGCGCGCAGAAGTTCTTCTGCAGGACAAGGCGTTGCTGGAGGCTCACCGCATGGAGCTGCCCTTCTGTCTCCAGGGCTGGAATAAAAAGCACGTATAGCAGCATCTCTGAGAAGCCCGCCGGTCTGGGATCGATGGGCTTTTTTCATTTTTATTTTCCCGGCTTAACACGCAGCTGCCTAAAATTTCATGGTTGTTTCATACAAATCTAACCGGAAACACAGCGTTCTTATCAATATAACTCCTACAAAAAATGTAAATTGCCCCAAAAAGCTGTTGACATTTTTAAATTGCTCTGTTATTCTCATATCACAAACGCGATGACACAGAGTAGTAAGCAGGGCGATCCTCTCAGAGAAGTGCCGGGTGGTGCGAGGCACAGTGCGATTAAGCTGCTGAACTGGCTGTACAGCGGCTGCGTTGAACCCAAGTAAACGCAGACGGGTGCTCCCGTTACAGTGCAGGAATATGATGGTATTCCGTTGAGTGTGTTTCGCTCCATGCGAAGCGAAGAAGAGTGGTACCGCGGAAGGTTTTCAGCCTTTCGTCTCTTCTGCCAAGGGCAGAAAAGACGAAGGGTTTTTTGTTTTTCTGCCAAACATTCAATATTTTTTGCAGGAGGAACAAAACATGAAAACCAACAACAAGAAGATCCCGAAAACACCTTTCTTTGCCGCCTTCTCTGTAGGCGCCGTGCTGTTTTCCGCACATGCCGGCGGCGGCTTCGCTACCGGAAACCAGGCCAACACCTATTATGTAGGTCTGGGCTGGACCGGCATCATCTCCGCCATTGTGGCCATGTTGCTTTTGACGCTCACCATGCGTGAGGCTATGATCATGTACAACTCCCGTGGACTGACCAGCTACAAGCAGCTTTTCGAAACACTCTATCACCCCTTTGACAAAATCGAGTGGGCATTTGAAGTATTCTTCTACATCATGGTTTTGATGGCTGTAGCCGCTGCGATCTCCGGTGCTGCATCCGCACTGAATAACTACTTTACCATCAACTACTACATCGGTGTTATTATCGTCGGCGTCATCGTACTGATGCTCACCATTTTCGGTGCCGGAATCGTCAGAGCCGCTTCCACTTATATGGGCATGGCGATTTTGATCACTGCGATCAGCATTTACATCATCGGCATTTTCAAGAGCGACAGCAGCATCTTCTCCGTATTGGCC
>CAKTGW010000192.1 GCA_934561725.1 uncultured Oscillospiraceae bacterium | reverse complement strand
TTTCTGCATGATATTGTGGTATGATCAATAGTTTTCTGCCTTGACCTGAAAATAGCTCAGGGGATGGCCGCAAACCGGGCAGACTGCGGGAGCTTCGGTGCCTGTATACTGGTGACCGCAGTTTGAGCACTGCCAGACCACGGACTCGTCCTTTTTAAAGACCTTGTCCGTCTCAATGTTCTTCAGCAGAGCCAGATAGCGCTCCTCGTGTTCCTTTTCGATGGCGGCTACGCCCTCAAAGAGCTCTGCGATCCGACTGAAGCCCTCTTCACGGGCAACACGGGCAAATTCAGCATACATATCGGTCCACTCGTAGTTCTCGCCGGCTGCAGCGTCCTTCAAATTTTCTACAGTGCCGGGGACAGAGCCGTCGTGCAGAAGCTTGAACCAGATCTTTGCATGCTCCTTTTCGTTGGCGGCGGTCTCTTCAAAGAGCTTGCTGATCTGCACATAGCCGTCCTTCTTTGCCTGGGATGCATAGTAGAGATACTTATTGGTGGCCTGGGATTCGCCGGCGTAAGCGGCCATCAGATTGGCCTCTGTGCGGCTGCCTTTAAGTTCGGACATAATTTTGACCTCCTGAAAATATATAATTTAGAATAGACAAAATTCAAGAAGTTCAGTCGGCGGTAATACGGCGCTTTTGGTCGATCACACCCAGCAGCATGATGAGACCGTTGACGATCAGACCCAGGAAAATGCAGTCGAAGGGGAGCGGAATCACATATTTGCCGAGAAGCAGGGCAATGGGGCCCAGTACAATGGACGCAATGGCAAAACGGCGCGAGACCCGGCCGGGCAGAAACAGGGCGGCACACATGGGTAGGAACAGCACAGTGCAGCGCAGACCCATGGAGAGAAAATTGTATTGCAGCACTGCATCACTTGCGCCGATATTGATGATGACCACAGTGATGACCAGAATGGCAATAATAACGCCCCGGGAGAAAAGCAGCTGTCCGTCCGTGCCGGCCTGAGGCTTCAGACGGAGGTAAAGATTGTTCACCAGAATACTGGCAATACCCAGAACGAGGGAGACACCGGCGCTGGCCACGGCAATCAGTGTGGTTGCCAGGATCACGCCGCTGACCAGACCGTGCGTGTGCATGATGATGAACTGGGGGAAGGCCTGAAGAGCAGGGATCTCCGGAGCGGTTGCACGCATGTACAGGCCGATGAGCACACAGCATATGCCGACTACAGGCAGCATCAGGCCGCCCAGCACAAAGCCCACTTTGCAGCTGCGGTTGTCCTTTGCGGCGTAAATGGCCTGGATAGTGCTCTGGGTGGACATGATGCCCAGCATGACCGACAGGGCGTTGCCCAGATCCTGATTCATGCCGCGGGGGAATGCGGTCAGATGTTCTTCAGGGAGAGCACCTGCCAGCGAAGAGAGCCCGGAGGTGCTCCAGAGAATAAACACGGCGGCAATGAGCACGGTAGCGGCAAGAATTGCGGTTTTGATCACATTGATCAGACTCATGCCCAGAAAGCCGCCCATATATACGCAGACCAGGATCAGACCTGCGGTGATCAGTGAAGCAGTCAGAACGGAAAAGCTGGGGAATAGAGCGCCGACCAGTGAAATGCCGGAGAAAAACTGTGAGATGCAGTTGATATAAAAGCCCAGAATGCCCAGAAGTGTGGCCATCAGACCGGCAGTCTGGCCAAATTCGCCGCGAACCATTTCCTGGATCGTCTCGTGTCCGCTACTGCGGATCCGACCGGAAAAAAACACGCCGGAGCACACAAGGGCCATACAGCAGCCTATGGAAAAATAAAGGCCGGAAAAGCCGTTGGTAAAGGCCAACTGCGCCGTGCCGATCACTGCACCGCCGCCCACGTACATACCGCAGGTAGTGGCGGCAACGGAGATCGTACCAAAGCGGCCGCCGGCAACATAATAATCGGACTTGGTCTTGATTTTTTTGCCGGACAAAATGCCGATCGCTGCAAAGACTGCGATCGTAAGCAAGATGCCTGCAAGCTGCATTGAGTCGATATTACCCATGAAAATGCCATCTCCAATCCTCTTTTTGCGGTACAAAAAAGACGTCTGACCGTCCCTGCTTCCATTTTACACCAGTTTGTATGGACTGTCCAGAGCAAAAACAGGGGACACGGCTTCCGTGTCCCCTGCGTACCGAGGGTATCGGTTATTCAACGAGGCCGTATTTGACCTTGATACGGTCCAGCTTTTCCAGCATGGGCTCGGCGGCAAACCAGAGGAAAAGCCATGTAGCTGCTGCATGGACACAGTCCACGGGAAATCCGGTGACATAATAGGAGACGAGGATCTTCCAGTTGAGATCGGACGACCACATGAGCGCAGAGGCCGGATTCATGATGCCGCCATAAATGAGGATCGTGGCCAGAGCACCGAAAATGCACAGGCTGAGCCGTGTCCGGCGGAGCCAACCCTTGCGGAACAGCACACCGGCAAGAAAACCGATGATGCCGGCGGCAAACATCTGCCAGGGTGTCCAGGGCCCCTGGGAGAAGAGCATATTGGAGACGAGCATGGTCATTGCGCCCACAAGAAAGCCGGTTTCTCCGCCGAATGCAACGCCTGCGATGATCGTCATGGCCAGAACGGGCTTGAACTGGGGCAGCATGAAAAAAGCGGCACGTCCGGCTACGGCGATCGCGCAGAGAACGGCGATTATGACCAACTCACGGGCCTGGGGCCTGCGTCCCTCAAAGACAAGAAAGAAGGGCAGCATAGTCTCCAGCAGGATGAGCAGCGCAATAAAGTAATATTTCTTGCCTGCAAGATAGTAGACGCCGATAAAAAGAGTGAGCGGGATGAGCAGTAAAATAAGAATGGAAGCTGCCAGTGTCCGCCGCGACAACGCCCGCTTTTCGCAGGGCGTCTGTGTAAGATATGCCGGACGCGGGGACGGGCGGGAGACAGAAAAAGCAAAGACGAACATGCATAGAAGCATGAACGCGTAGGTCCTGAGCTGCATTGCGGCCAGACCGGTCATCCCGCTGCTGCCGATCAGAGCAGACAGATCTGTGACGCGCAGGACCTGAATGAGCAGAAGGATAAAGCCTGCGGCAGACAGGGCTGCAAGAGCTTTGCGCCAACGGGGCAGCGGGGCCGGCTTCCAGTCCGGAGTTCCGGCTGCCGGAGCCGGAAGGGGCGGAATATCCGTGCGCGGACCGGGCAATGGGGACGGCGCACCGCCGCAGGCGGCGATCACATCCTCGGGGGTGACGGCCTCGGGCAGCAGGCTTCGGGCCATCCGGTTGGCAGAGGTCGTATAAAAGCTGTTTCCGGAGAAGAAACGGCGCGGAGGGGCATCGGCTGTAATGCTCCCGTCAAAAAACAGGGCGCATCGATGGGCAAAGCGGGCGCAGAATTCTATGTCGTGGCTGACCATAAGGACCGTTACGCCGCGGCTGAGCAGAGTTTGAAGG
>CAKTGW010000191.1 GCA_934561725.1 uncultured Oscillospiraceae bacterium | reverse complement strand
AATGGATGAGTGAAAAGGCCGTATCTATCGGCAACTATGTTGTGGCAACAGGTATTGATACATATCTTGGCGTTGACCCCTACGTGAAGGGTTCAAGCCAGGTCAACGCCCTTCTTAAAGGTGAGCACGGCATTAAGGATTGGGTCGGCGCTCATTTCACCGTAGAGCACGATATTGACAAAATGGGAGATATGATGATCCAGGCGCTTGAGGACAAGCGGGCTGCACTGGGTATCTGACATTGAATTATCTGAGCTAAGAGGTTATAGCATGAAAGTAGCGATTACCGGAAAAGGCGGCGTGGGAAAAACAACATTTGCTTCTACACTGGCTCGCCTGTATGCCGACGAAGGGCGTAATGTCCTAGCTGCCGACGTAGATCCTGACGCCAATCTCGGCTTGGCTCTGGGCTTCACTGAAGAAGAGGTCAACTCCATCACACCGGTCTCAAAAATGAAGGAGCTTGCCAGAGAACGCACAGCCGCAAATGCCAGCAACACCTTTTACAAACTGAATCCACAGGTCTCTGATCTGCCGGATAAGCTCTCAAGAGAGATCAATGGTGTTAAGCTTCTGGTCATGGGTACTGTCGATACCGGCGGAACCGGCTGTGTCTGTCCCGAGCATGTGATGCTGAAGGCGATCCTCTCCAATTTGGTTTTCAGAAAAGATGACGTTGTGATTATGGATATGGAAGCAGGTCTGGAGCACCTCGGCCGTGGAACGGCAAGCTGTATGGATCAGTTTGTTGTTGTGATCGAGCCCGGCGCACGATCTGTGCAGACTTATCAGCGTATTAAAGAACTGGCCAGAGATATTGGGATCACTCAAGTCCGTGTAGTTGCCAATAAGATTCGGGATGCTGAGGATGAGCGGTTTATCACTTCCCGGATCCCGGAAAATGACCTGTTGGGCTTCATCCATTACAGCGCCGATGTGATTGACGCTGACCGCAGAGGGCAGTCACCATATGACATGAGTCCAGAAACTGTGGAAGAGATTCGCCGGATCAAAGCCCGCATGGAAAATGAATGAAAGGAATGTCTAAATAGATGGGACTTTTTGACAGAGTTTTCAGAGGCTCGGATAAGATGTTCGCCAAAGCAGAGCAGGAGTTGGCTTCTGTGATCAGCGAGCTGGGACCTGACGCGGAAATGAAAATGCCGGATACTGCGTATTATCTTGCCTGCATTTATGCTTTTCTGGGCCGTAAAGTCACCAAACTCAGTGACCTGCAGGATGCAATGACAGAAATCCGCGCCCTCATGACCCGTGAACACAAAACCAAGGATGTATTTACCAGCGGTATTGGTACGGCTATTGCGGCAGAAGTCATTGAGGCCTGCAAATATGCCCGTACCCCCACTCCATATGAAGGCACAGTATACCACGGCCATTTCAGTGATGCAGAAGTGCGAGAACTAGGCGTTCCCCTGGTCACACGGGATATTCCCGGTTTTGTAGTTATGATTGGCCCAGCCTCTTCTGATGACGAAGCCCTGGAAGCCATAAAAGGCTATCAGAGCCGCGGTATATTTGTATTTCTGATTGGCGGCATTATTGAACAGGCCGTCCGAAAAGGAATTTCTATGGGTTTTCCTGTCCGTGTGGTTCCGGTTGGCGAAGATATCTGGTCGGTTGGACACGTGATTTCTCTGGTTGAGCGCGCTGCATTTATTTTCGGTAATATCCAGCCCGGCGATTACGAGGGGTTCAATGAATACAGCTTTAAACGCATCTTCGCCTTTGTCAACGCTTATGCACCGGTCAGCGATATTACCGTTGCCTGCGGCGGCGGTGCGATCGCAATGGGCTTCCCGGTCATTACCAATGATACAGACGATATGTGGGCAATTCCCAAGAGTCTGATCATCCAGCCCGATACACACGATTTTATTGAAACCTCTCTAGAAGCGCGCGATATCAAGATCAAAGTAACAAATATCGATATTCCAGTGGCCTTCTCCAATGCTTTTGAGGGAGAGATCATTCGCAAGAGCGATATGCAGCTCGAAGCTGATGGTTCTCGCGTGGACTGCTGTGAGCTGTGCCACACCGTTGACGCTAAGGATATCGAGGATCATGCCATTATTCTGGATGGCCCCGATTTTGATGAATTCCCGGCGGGCGCCAAAATTTGCCTGACGTTGACCGTAGAAGTTTCCGGAAAAAACTGGCAGCCGGATTTTGAGCCGGTTGTCGAGCGCAAATTCCATAATTTCCTCAACTGCATTGAGGGCGTTATGCACACAGGCCAGCGAGATTTGATCCGCATCCGCATTTCAAAAAGCGCATTTGATGCCGGCTTCCGGGCAAGACATTTGGGTGAAGTCCTTTATGGCAAGGTCAAGGGTGACTACGATGCCGTTGTTGACAAATGTCAGGTACGTATTTGTACAATCCCTGAAAAGTGCGGCGAGATCCGCGCTTTCGCCAACGAGACCTTTACAAGGCGTGATGAACGTTTGAAATCCATGACCGATGAATCCGTAGATGTCTTTTATACATGCATTCTCTGTCAGGCATTCTCTCCAAGTCATGTCTGCATCGTCACGCCTGAGCGCCTGGGACTTTGCGGTGCCGTCTCCTGGCTGGATGCCAAAGCTACCAATGAGCTTGATCCGAACGGGCCGTGCCAGATCGTTCCAAAAACACGCTGTACCGATGAGCGGCTGGGCGCATATGAAGATGTTAACGAAGCCGTCTGTAAGTATTCTCATGGTGCTTTGGAGCGCGTGACTCTCTATTCCATTATGGAAGATCCCATGACCAGCTGCGGCTGCTTTGAGTGCATCTGCGGTATTGAGCCATGCTCCAATGGCGTCGTGATCACCAACCGCGAGCATGCCGGGATGACGCCGCTGGGTATGAGCTTCTCCGAGATGGCTTCCATGACCGGCGGCGGTGTACAGACCCCCGGCTTTATGGGACACGGTAAGCAGTTCATCGCATCTAAAAAATTCATGAAGGCCGAAGGCGGCGTCGCACGTATCGTATGGATGCCTAAGGCTTTGAAGGAGCTTGTCCGTGACAAGCTGGATGCCACAGCACGGGAGCTGTATGGCATTGAGGGCTTCACGGATATGATCGCTGATGAGACCATTACCGAAGAGGTCGAAGGTCTGATGGAGTATCTGGCTGAAAAGGGGCATCCGGTTCTTGGCATGGAACCACTATTCTAATTGAATTTAGGCTGCTCTCCGGTCGAGATTTTCTGGAGAGTAGCTCTCAGGCACCACCCGCAATGGGTGAAACTACATAAATCAGGAGGGCAAACAAATGGCATTCAAACGCAATCCCCAGAAATTTTCGGCCGCCACAAAAACTGTGGTGATCGGTACGGGAGAACACGCCGTCACTCTGGGCGGTGAAAATGTTCTGCCGTTGTATACTTTTGATGCACCGATCGAGAACCGGCCCAAAGTTGGCATAGACTTTAC
>CAKTGW010000190.1 GCA_934561725.1 uncultured Oscillospiraceae bacterium | reverse complement strand
GTGCATGGGGAATACGCCCTCCTTGGGGAGGATATAGTTCATGACAGAGAACACACTCTTCTTGATCTCGCCTGCATACTGGCTGCCGGCGATGAGCACCAAGTGCTTCTCATAGTCAACCAGAATAGCAGCCTCGGAGTGAACACCGTCACGCTCGGGGATGCACTTGAAGCCGGGAGCTGCGATAACAGTGAAGTCAGCCTCAAAGTTGTCCAGATCGCCTTCCTCGGGACGGAGCAGCAGCTGATGGATGAACAGGTTCTCGCTTGCCATCTCGTTGACAATGCGGAAAGCCTTTCTGTACTTGTGGTCGGCGCCGGCAAAGCCGTCGAAAATGAAGATCTCGCGGCCCTGCAGGTAAGCGATCATCTTCTCATAGATAGCGTCGAACTTCTCCTGGGTGATGGGAACATTGACCTTACCCCAAGCGATATCATTGTGCACGCCCTCGGAATCGACGATGAACTTATCGTCAGGGCTACGGCCGGTGTACTTACCGGTGTTGACGCACAGAGCGCCGGAGGGCATCAGAACGCCCTCTCCGCGGCGGAGCGCATGCTCAGTCAGCTTAGCGGGGCAAAGATTACGATAAACAGCGCTGGGATTGACAATACCCAGCTTCTCAAGACCAAAAGTCTCCATGAATATTCCTCCTAAAATACATTTTAGTTTATTGGATGCTTCATAGTCCAAATTATAACAAAGGCTGCGCCATAATTCCAGTATATTTTTAACTGAAAATAAAATTTATACAAAAAAGACCGTAATTCAGCGAAAAGGCATAGGAAAATTACACTATTTGCCCAAAATAAATTTTATAACGCATCATAAAATTTTATACATTCCACAGTTTGCCAATCAAATATCCGGATAGGCCGATCCTTTTGCGCATTTTTCACGCAGGGCTCGTCTGTCCCTTACAGCACGCCGGCGATCTCTTCCGTCAATCTGGCAAATTCCGCCAGTCCAAGTGCTTCGCCCCGCACACGCTCATCCAGTCCGCAGCGGCGCACGCAGGATTCGATCGCATCCTTCTCCCCCCCCCCAACGCGGGCTGGAGCGCATTCACCAGCGTCTTTCGCCGCTGATTGAAGGCTGCCCGAACCAGACGAAACAGTAGCGCCTCATCACTGACTGCGTAGGGTGGCCGGCTCCGCCGGTGCAGACGGATCACGCTGCTGGTCACCTTGGGCTGCGGGATAAAGCAGCCGGGAGCCACATCAAACAGGATCTCCGGCTCCATATGCCACTGGGTGAATACCGTAAATGCGCCGTAGTCCTTGCTGCCGGGTTCGGCGCACAGGCGCCGGGCCACCTCCCGCTGGATCATAACGGTGATGTATTCCAGTCTTTCGCAGCCGTACAGCCGCGTCAATACAGGCGTGGTGATATTGTAGGGCAGATTGGCGCAGGCCACGCACCGCCGTCCGTGAAACCGCGCCTCCAGCGCCGCATCCAGATCCAGCTCCATGGCATCTGCAAAAAGGATCTCCACATTTCCGCATTCCGCCATTGTCTCTGCCAGCACCGGACGCAGAGAGGTGTCCACCTCCAGAGAAAGTACCGCTCCGGCCTCCAGAGAAAGCTGCTGAGTCAGGCAGCCGATGCCGGGGCCGATCTCCAGCACGGCGGTCTCATCATCCGCCATGCATTCCGCCGCAATGCGCTGCGGCACCCAAGACGCCGTCAGGAAATTCTGTCCCTTTGCCTTTGAAAAGCGAAAGCCGTTCCGTCCCAGCACATCCTGGATAACGGACAGGTTAGTCAGTTCCATCATGCCAGCACCTTCTCAAACGCCACACGCGTCTGTCCGTCTTCCGGACCGCCGATCAGCCGGATCGTTCCGCAGGCGGCAAATCCGCATTTTTTCAGCAGATGCTGCATGGGTTGATTCTCCGGATGCGTATCGATCCGCAGACTGTTCCGCCCCCAGCCCAGAGCCAGATCTCCGGCCAGCTCAAACATCTGTCCGGCCACACCACTGCCCCGGCAGGCCTCAGAAACGGCCACCCGGTGGACAGCAATATACTCTCCCTCCGTCAGCCATGTGCCCTGGATCTCTGCATAGCTGGGATCCGCCTCCGGCACAATGGCCAGAACAGAGACGATCCTGCCCTCTTCCTCAAAGACCCAGCTCCAGCCCTTTTCAATATCCAGAGCATAATCCGCCCGGGATGGATACCCATTCTGCCACTGGTCAAGTCCCTGCTGTTTCAGAAAGCTGCGGGCTGACTCCACGACCTCCATGATCGCATCCAGGTCTGCCGTCTCCCCGCGGCGGTAGTCAAAGCTCCGCTTTGCCGGCGCACGCCGGGCGCGGATCTTCTCCAGCAGGCGCTGATCCTCCTTAGAGCTCAGATCCAGCCTTTCAAACATATCCGGACGTTTATCCATCGTGCGTTCCAGACTTTTTTCCCGCCGCCAGATCCGCACATTCTCATGATTGCCGGAGAGCAGAACGCCGGGTACGGCGCGGCCCTCCCATACCTCCGGCCGGGTATACTGCGGATACTCCAGCGTACCGTCCCAGTGGCTCTCGCCGGTAAAGCATTCCTCGTCGGCCAGCACGCCGGGAACCATGCGGCAGACGGAGTCTGCTACCGCCATTGCCGCGATCTCTCCGCCGGTCAGCACAAAATCTCCAAGAGAGATCTCTTCATCCACGCACTCTTCAATGAAGCGCTCGTCTATTCCCTCATAGTGTCCGCAGACCAGCACCAAATGGTCATAGTCCAGCAGACGCCGTGCCTCGGTCTGGCTATAGGGACGCCCCTGGGGAGAAAGATAGATCACACGCCTGCGCCGCTCCGGTGCCTGTGCTGTGATATGATCCAGACAGGCTTTCAGCGGCTGTGCCATCATCACGCAGCCCCAGCCTCCGCCATAGGGATAATCGTCCACCTGGCACTGCTTATTGTCCGTAAAATCCCGGATCTGAACAGCGTTGATCTCCAGAATGCCTTTCTTTATTGCGCGGCCGATGATGCTCTCACCCAGAACATGTGATACGGAATCCGGAAAAAGCGTCATGATATCAATACGCATCTGCGCCATCTCACATGCCCTCCATCAAGCGCACCGTGATGCGGCCGTTCTCTGCGTCCGCAGAGAGCACAAACTCCGGAACGACAGGAATCAGAATCTCGCGCTCTGCCCCCTGGACCACATAGACGTCGTTGCCGGGCAGATTCAGCACTTCCTTCAGCTCGCCCACGCGCTCACCCGCTTCCGTGACGACTTCAGCGCCCAGAATATCCTGAATGAAATAGCTTCCCTCCGGCAGGCTGGCGCTGTCCCTGTCGATATACACGGTCCGCCCCTTGAGCTTCATGGCCGCATTTACATCGTTTATCCCCTCCAGCGAGGCGATCACGCAGCCCTTGTGTACCCTGGCGCTGCGCACATGCAGCGGCTTGCCCTCCAGAAAAAAGGTATCGAAATCCAGCAGGAACTCCGGCGAATCCGCCCAAGGCAGGAT
>CAKTGW010000189.1 GCA_934561725.1 uncultured Oscillospiraceae bacterium | reverse complement strand
GTCCTGGTATGAGCAGAAGGCTGTATGTATTTTGCTCACGCTTCTGTCTCTCGGCATCAAGCGCATGTATCTCGGCCCAACGTTTCCGGCCTTTCTGTCCGAAAGTGTTGTAAAAACCCTGAGCGATGTTTATGATCTGAGACCTATTACCGCACCGGAGCAGGATATGGACGCAATCCTCTGCCGGGTATGATCTGCACAGCGTCTTTCCACATGCCCTGTTTTCCCGGGCATGTGGAAACTTTTATATTCCGCTGCCGGCATACAGGAGACTTTGTGAATTGGGACTTGAAAAAGCAAAACAACTGTAGTATAATCAATCCAGCTTTGCCGGTGTGATGGAATTGGTAGACGTGACGGACTCAAAATCCGTTGGGCTAATCCCCCGTGCGGGTTCGACTCCCGCCACCGGCACCACGTCGGAGCAAGCTTTGTATCGCTTGCTCCGACTTTTTTATAAGTCAGAGCAAGCAGGTGTCTACATGATCCATAACACCGGCAAGCAGGAAATATCATGAAAGTCTGCTTATTCTGTGATAGGCTGTGATCACAGAAAGGGAGTGAATACATGGATTGGATACAGGGAATACAGCGGGCTATCGATTATGTGGAAGCAAATATAACCGAAAAAATAGATTTTGATGACGTGGCCAAGCAGGCATATTCGTCCTCTTTTCACTTTCAAAGAGTGTTCGGTATTCTGTGCGGCTTTTCACTTGGCGACTACATCCGTATGCGCAGACTTTCTCTCGCGGGAGAAGAGCTGTCACGGCGAAATGCAAAAATTATTGACGTGGCATTAAAATACGGATACGATTCGCCGGAGAGCTTTTCCCGCGCTTTTACCCGATTTCATGGTATTGCGCCAAGTGAGGCCAGGCATGGCGGCAAAGTCCGGGTATTTACTCCCCTGTATGTAAAGCTAAGCTTAACAGGAGGCAGTAAAATGGATTACAGAATCGAAAAAAGAGATGCATTTCAGGTCGTCTGCAAAAGAAAAACAGTCAACAAGCCGCAGGCGGCAAACGCCACACACGATATCACATCGATGTGGCAGGAATTTGGTTCCGACGGAACGCTGGGCCGGCTGATCGCCTGCATACCGGAAGAGCCGGTAATGAAAGGACTGCTCGGCATCTGTTTCTCCGCTGAATTTGACGCAAAGCAGTTCCCCTACGGAATCGGCGTTGAGTATGACGGCAGAAAAATCGACAGCGATCTGGAGGTCGTTACCATTCCGGCAAACACCTATGCTGTATTCACAAGCAAGGGCAAAATGCCCGACGCCTTTATTGAAACCTATCACAGAGTCGTTACCGAGTTCTTTCCCCAGAGTGCCCAGTATGAATACGCCGAAAACGTAGAATTTGAGGTCTATTCTTCGGCAGATGTTTCCGATCCGAACTATCAGTGCGAGATCTGGATCGCCGTGAAGGAAAAGGTCAAGTAATCCATACGGGCAAAAAAATTCCCTGTCATGTACTGACAGGGAATTTTTTATTATTTGACCAGATCGGTCATACTGCGCAGGCTGATACCCAATGTAGAAAGGTTATGCAGCAGAGCCGAGGTCGTGGGCGGAAGGATCCCCGCCGCGCCCAGCACGATCAGCGCTGAATTGAAGCCGATCACGAAACGGTAGTTCGACGCTGTACGTTTCTGGAGAAGCATGGCAATACGCCGCAGCAGCACCAGATCAAACAGATTGTCTGCACCCACAGTGATATCGGCAATTTCACGGGCAATCGCCGCACCCTCGCTGAAGGCAATGCCCACATCGGCCGCAGAGAGCGCAGGAGAATCGTTGATGCCGTCTCCGATCATGATCACCGTATGTCCGGCAGCCTTTTCCTGCTCCACAAAGCGCGCCTTATCCTCCGGCAGAACCTCCGCATGGCATTCGTCCACGCCGACCTGCTTTGCAATAGCCTCAGCAGTACGCCAGTTATCGCCGGTCATCATCACCGTCTTGGTCACGCCCAAACGGCGCAGAGTATTGAGTACGGCGGAAGCCTCTTCGCGCAGAGGATCCGCTATGCAGACCACGCCGACCAGCACGCCGCCCATGGCCAGATACAGGTGAGAGAATTCCTCCGGGAGCGATTCAAACTTGTCCATCTCTCCTTCGGGTACTGTGCACTTCTCATCCTCAAACACAAAGTGACGGCTGCCAATGATGACCTTCTGTCCGTCTATGATACTGGAGATGCCGTGGGCGACCACGTATTCCACCTGAGAGTGCATCTCATCGTGGGTAACGCCTGCCTTCAGTGCATGCTGCACAACAGCATTAGCCATGGAGTGTGGGTAATGCTCTTCCAGGCAGGCCGCCACCTGAAGGATCTCCCGCTCGGCATGTCCGCCAAAGGGAATGATCCGTGCAACGGTCGGCGTTGCATAGGTCAGCGTTCCGGTCTTGTCAAACACGATCGTGTCCGCCTTTGCCATGGCTTCCAGATATTTGCCGCCCTTGACCGTAATATGGTGGCTGCCGCACTCACGCATTGCAGACAGGACCACCAGAGGCATAGACAGCTTCAGGGCGCAGGAATAGTCCACCATCAGGATGGAAATCGCACGCGTTGCATTTCTGGTCAGAAGATAGGTCAATGCAGTGCCGAGCAGAGAATAGGGCACCAGCTTATCGGCCAGAGCTACAGCCCGGCTCTCGGCGCTGGACTTCAGCCGTTCGGACTGCTCGATCATGGTAATGATCTGGTCATAACGTCCGGAGCCCGCCTGCTGTTCCACCTGAATGACACACTCGCCCTCTTCAACGACCGTACCGGCATAGACCGGCGCGCCGACACCCTTGGCAACAGCCACGGATTCGCCTGTAAGCGAAGCCTGGTTAACGGCGGCATCGCCGGAAACGACCCGGCCATCCAGAGGAATGATATTGCCGGTATGGACGCAGATCTCATCTCCGGGGCGCACCTGTGCAATGGAAACCATAACCTCGCCCTCCGGGGTCCTGCGCCACACACGGTCCACATTCAGGGACAGACTGCGCGCCAAATCGCCCATGGACTTCTTTCTGGTCCACTCCTCCAGCAGCTCGCCCAGCCGCAGCAGGAACATGACCGATGCAGCAGTGTCAAAATCACCGCGCACCACGGACACGCCTACTGAGAGGGCATCCAGCACTTCTACCTCAAGCCGGCGGCGCAGCAGAGATCTCAGTCCGCGGCCGATGTACCGTACAGCATGGAAAATGGTGTGTGCTGCACGGAGCGGCGCCGGGAAGTACAGCTTGCGCACAAACCGCCCGATCACCATATTCACCAGTTTTTCCTGATATTGCCGGTTCAGAGCACGGCCGCTTTTTTCCGGTGCATATTCCTCCAAAGCCTTTTCATCAAATTTGAAGGCTGCGACTGCCGCAAGAACAGACGCGCGTTCGCCTTCGTATGTAATGATCGCATCACCGGTACGGTCATAGACGGCCGCGTGCTTGACCTCCGGCAGAGCTGCCAGATGCTCTTCCAGCTGATCGGCTCTGGCC
>CAKTGW010000188.1 GCA_934561725.1 uncultured Oscillospiraceae bacterium | reverse complement strand
CATCGCCGGTGGTGCCGACATACTGTGCACGGAACTCGGGCTCGCTGGCCTTGTCGCCAAGACCGGCCGTTTCGCTCATGTCAACAATGGACACACCGGAAACAGTGCCGTCATTCGTGACGCCAACGACCATATTGATCATTCCCTGAGAACCGGAAACCGACAGCTGGACCACATAGCCCTCATCGCCGGCCTTATTCATGCCAGTGACCTGGGTATCATCTCCGGTATAGAGTACAGCTTCATAGCTGTCAGCCGGGAGAACTTCCTTCATAGCGGCCTCAGTCTTTTCCTTGGTGATTTGGGCAATGGGGCCCTCCGTCACACTGTTGACCAGGCCCAGCAGCAGAGAAGTCACCAGGCAGATGGCGCACAGAACAATAATGAGGCTTGCCATGCTTGCTTGCTTTTTCATTTTGCAGCCTCCTTCTTAGCAGCCTTCGCCTTCTGGATATCTTCCTTGGTAACACCAAAGCGGCGGGGCATGGTGTATCTGTCGATCAGCCATACGCAGACGTTCATGATGAGGATCGCGTAAGATACGCCCTCAACATAGCCGCCAAAGTAGCGGATAAACACGGTAAGCAGACCGCAGCCGATGCCGTAAACGATCTGTCCCTTGGAGGTGATGGGGCTGGTAGCATAGTCGGTTGCCATGAAGATAGCGCCCAGCATCAGGCCGCCGCTGAACAGGTTGTAGAGCATCCACTGGAGATTGTCATTGCCGCGGGGGAAGATAAAGGTGATGACTGCAACAGTCAGAATATAGCTGGCAGGAATGCGCAGTGTGATGACCTTGCGCCAAACCAGATAAGCACCGCCGATGATCAGAGCCAGAGCACTGATCTCGCCCATGGAGCCGCCGATGGTGCCCAGGAAGGTACCCATCACGCTGATGCCCTCGGGCAGCTTGCTCAGATGCAGGAAGGACATGGGCGTTGCGCTGGTGACAACATCAGCGCCGTAAGTGAAATTGGGAGCGACCCAGGTGGTCATGATCACAGGCCAGGAGAACAGGAAGGCACGTGCGGCCAGAGCCGGGTTGACAAAGTTCTTACCAATGCCGCCATAGAGCTGCTTTACAACCACGATTGCAAAGAAAGCACCGATCACCGGCAGCCACAGAGGCACACCGGCAGGCAGGCAGCAAGCCAGCAGCACGCCGGTAACAACCGCACTGTAGTCACCGATCGTGCAGGATTTTTTCATAAGCTTGCGGTATCCCCACTCAAAAAACACGCTTGCAGCCACAGAGACCACCAGCACCAGCAGAGCGCTGAGTCCAAACATGGCAACAGCCACCGCCATGGCAGGCACCAGGGCAATGACTACATCGCGCATGATGCTGGCGATATTCTGAGAAGAGCGGATATGGGGAGAGGAGGATACTGTGAGTTTAGGCATTTCGTTCATTATTTCTTCTCCTCCTTTCCGGCCTGGGCAGCTGCCTTTGCAGCCTCTGCCTTGGCCCTTTCTGCCGCCATCTTAGCCTGCATTTTGGCCTTACCGGTACGGCAGGAATGAGTCAGGTGCAGGCGGCCGGGGCAGGTGTAGGTGCAGGCGCCGCACTCAATGCAGTCCATAATGTGGTACTTGTCCATACCCTCATAATCGTTCTTGCGCTCCACCATATAGAGGTAGACGGGCTGAAGCTTCATGGGGCAGACAGATGCGCACTTGCCGCAGCGGATGCAGGTAGGCTCTGCCACAGTCTGATCCTCGTCTTCAGCGAAGCAGGTCAGTGCGTTGGTACCCTTGGTAACGGAAACGGAGAGATTGTAAAGGGCATTGCCCATCATGGGGCCGCCCATCAGGACCTTTTTGGGAGTCTTGGCAAAGCCGCCGGCCTGCTCGATCACATACTCGACAGGTGTACCGACGGGAACCAGCAGGTTCTTGGGCTCAGCGATCGCACTGCCGGTAACAGTTACCACGCGCTCGATTGCGGGCCGTCCCTCATGCAGAGCACGATACACGGAGTAAGCCGTAAAGGTGTTGAACACAGCGCAGCCCACAGTTGCAGGCAGTCCGCCGGGAGGCACTTCGCGGCCGGTCACGGTCTGGATCAGCTGCTTTTCAGCGCCCTGGGGATAACGGCAGGGCAGAGAAAGGATCTCAATGCCGCTGTCGGCCTTGTTCTTTTCTCTGAGCAGAGCGATGGCGTCGGCCTTGTTCTCTTCAATAGCGAAGGTGGATTTCTCCACACCGCAGGCCTTCATAATCAGAGAAATACCACCCAGCACCTCTTCCGGATGCTCCAGCATGGTGCGGTGGTCACTGGTTATGTAGGGCTCGCATTCTGCGCCATTGATGATGACCGTGTCGACCTTGCCCTTACCGCTGGTGATCTTGAACGCAGTGGGGAAGGTCGCGCCGCCCATACCAACGATACCGGCCTCGCGGATCAGCTTCGCAATGGCATCGGGGTCGGCCAGCTGCTCTTCCGTTGCGGGAACCATTGTCTCGCAGGGAGTATACAGCTCGTCGTTCTCGATGATAACGGAGTTGACCATCGTGCCGTTCGCATGGAGTCTGGGCTCGATCGCAATCACCTTACCGGAAACGGATGCGTGAATAGGTGCAGACACCGGCGATGCCGCGTCACCTATTTTCTGCCCCAGCTTCACCTCATCGCCTACTGCAACAGTAGGCTGACAGGGTGCGCCGATGTGCAGCGACATAGGTATGACTACCTGTTTGGGAGGAGTCATAACTGTCACTGCCGCTTTGTTGGCGGGCGCCTTCTTATCGTTGGGATGGACGCCGCCGAAAAACTTGAATGACATGAGCTCACCTCTTCTTGATACAAGAATTTCCTAAGTCCAAAGAAATACACTTAACTATACTACAAAATCTATAAAAAGTCCATAACTTGATAAATTAAGTAAAATAATTGTGACAAACTACAATTTTCATTGTCTTTTCAGTACCGTAAAATGTGAAATAATAATTTATGTTCATCCGCCTCAGTTGACAGCAATCTGTTCTATCTATCGTCTCTCCCGTGCAGATATTACATTTTTCCTTGATACTACAGGCTTTTATCTGTAATTCACAAATTAATTTATCTATTAGTTTTATTTATATCACTGTGATCTCATCAAAAATTCCTTTGAGAATAAATTAACATTTCGGCCACAGGTATTATATGAATCTACAAAATTCGCTGTTTCTCGTTTTCACGCCCGCCAATTGGTAAAAAATTTTTTCATCTTCTGTCCAAATTTTTTGCCCACAACTTAGAGAATGCTCCAAATCCTGACATCATCGGAGGCACAAAGCAAGTCTCCCTATTGTATCCGCGGGACTCTTGTACAAGTCCGGCTGCCTCTGCAATCAAAAAGAATATCCACAGACAAAAAGAAAGACACGACAAAGTCGTGCCTTTCTTTTTGTCATGCCATATCAGAATAGATTTCCCGTCTTCCGCAACAAGAAGCACTCAATTGGAGCATATGCGATGCTTCCTTTCCGGCGGGCAACTGCTTACAATAGTCTTATTGCTTAAAAGGAGATGAG
>CAKTGW010000187.1 GCA_934561725.1 uncultured Oscillospiraceae bacterium | reverse complement strand
GTTGTAATAGGAATTGGCCAGATCCTGAATATCCGCATCTGTGATCAGTGAAAAAACAAGGGAAGAAAAGTAGGCCAGAATGATGCTGGCGATGGATCAGACGAAAATAGAAAATACAGCGAAGCCCGGCCTTTTCACGCCGTGAAGCAGACGGTACCCGGCCAGAGAGACCCAACTGACCAAAAAGCCCAGCCAGCCCACATAGAGATTGGCGAAGGTGCTGACCAGAAACCAGGGCAATGCGCCCACCAGTGCACCGAGCAGTGCACCCAGAAAACCGGGCAGGCGGCTGCCGGCGGAAGCCCGCAGCGCAGCCTCCTCAGGACAGATTGCTGTCATGCGCGTCTCTCCTTAAGAGCGCGATCCATATCGCGGCGGGCGGATTTTTCGGCGGCGGCATCCCGCTTGTCATGGAGCTTTTTACCCTTGCAGAGCCCCAGCTCCAGCTTCAGCCGGCTGTCCTTGAAGTACAGGGAAAGAGGGATCAGCGCCACGCCGTCCTGCTGGACCTTTGCCTGAAGGCGAAGGATCTCTCGCTTGTGCATAAGCAACCGCTTCGGGCGCATGGGATCCCGGTTGAAGATGTTGCCCTTTTCATAGGGGCTGATATGCATACCGCGGGCAAACAGCTCACCGTCCTTGATCGTGCAGAAGCTGTCCTTCAGATTGACGTTGCCCTGACGGATGCTTTTTACCTCCGTGCCGAAGAGCTCAATGCCGGCTTCAAAGCGGTCAAGGACAAAGTATTCATGAAAAGCTTTGCGGTTGCTTGTTACGGGCTTTACGCCCTGAGCTTTTGCCATACCTTATCCCTCCAGTCCGGCAGAAATCGCTTGCAGGGATATTCTAACACATCTGTCAAGGGAATAAAAGGCTCAGAAAAAATTTTTTTGCAGGACGGCGATGGCATTGCGGCCAATCAGTGTCCTTCCGTGTTCAAGGATATGGGCCGTTTCTGCGGCATCCAGCGTGCCGGACAGACAGAATTCGTTGAGCTCCGGAGCCGGGGCGTCTGCCGGACAGTACAACAGAAGATAGTACAGGCCGCGGCAGAGCAGCAGCCGGGCGGGCAGCGCGGGAGGGCAGAGGCGGACAGCCTCAAGAAGCGCTTCCAGATCCGGGAAACAGCAGCAGATGCTGACCAGATCCGTCCTGCGGGCAAGGAGAAGAGTTCCGGAACGGCCGGGGAAAAGCTCGATCTCCATGTCCTTCCAGAGCGGGAGCCCGGCGCTGTTCAGAAGCGACTGGACCAGACGGCGCGCACTGTCCGCATCTCCGGCCTCCTCTGCGCTCAAAAGTGCGGCGACGGCCTCTGATGATATAAGCTGTGCAGTCATAATATGTACCTCCTGATATCGGCTGACAGGCGTGTCCGCCCTTGTCGACCGAGAGTATTTTGATTATACCCGCCCGGAACGGGGAAGGACAGTTTAAATATCTGGTAATTTTTCAGGGGGTATGTTATAATAACTCTAATTGAACTTTTTTGGAAAAGCCTTTTCCGAAAGCCGGGAGGAAAAATCATTGGATTACACTGAGAAAAAAATTAAAACCATAAATGGTTATCATGGCGTTATTGTCAATGTGGCGCTGGACAGGGTCACGCTTCCGGACGGCGGTGAAGCCCTGCGCGAGGTGGTCTCCCATCCCGGCGGCGTCTGCATATTGGCTCTGGACGAGAAAAATCAGGTCGTCTGCGTGCGGCAGTACAGATACTGCTTCGGCGAGCATCTGCTGGAGCTGCCTGCGGGCAAGCTGGAATACGGTGAGGATCCCGCGGCCTGCGCCGTCCGGGAGCTGAGCGAGGAGACGGGGATCACGGCGGGTTCGGTCGTGCCGCTGGGTGAGATCTATCCATCACCGGGCTTTTGCCAGGAGGTGCTGCATCTGTATCTGGCTACGGAGCTGCACTGGGGCAAGGCGCACCCCGATGCCGGCGAATTCCTGGATGTGACGGTCGTGCCGCTGGATGAGCTGGTGGCGGATGTAATGAGCGGAAAGCTGCGTGACGGCAAGACGGTTGCCGCCGTGCTGAAGGCAAAACTGTATCTGGAGGAGAAGAAATGAGTGCAGGGACCATTCTCATCGTTGACGATGAAAAGGCCATTGTGGATATTCTGAGATTCAATTTGCAGAAGGAGGGCTTTACGCCTCTGTGCGCCTATGACGGACAGGAGGGACTGCGGATTGCCCGGGAATCGGACCCGGATCTGATCCTTCTGGATGTGATGCTGCCGTATATGGACGGCTTTGAGGTCTGCCGTACACTGCGCGCCGAGGGAGACAATGTCCCCATTATCATGATAACGGCGCGTGAGGAGGAGACCGACAAGGTGTTTGGACTGGAGCTGGGCGCGGATGACTATATTACCAAGCCCTTCTCCCTGCGTGAGCTGATCGCCCGCGTCAAAACCAATATGCGCCGGGCGCGGTCTCTGGAGACGCCCCGGGGAGACGGAGAGGTCCTGCACCGCCGGGACCTGGTGATCGATCTGGAGCGCCATGCCGTGTTCAAAAACGGTGCGGAGCTGGATCTGACCCAGCGGGAATATGAGCTCATCAAATTCCTGGCGGCCGAGCCGGGCAAGGTGATCTCACGGCAGGAGCTGATGAGCAAGGTCTGGCAGTATGACTATTACGGCGATCTGCGGGCGGTGGATGTGGCTGTGCGCCGACTGCGTGAGAAGCTGGAAAATAACCCCGCCGAGCCGGAATATGTGATCACCAAGCGCGGAGCGGGATATTATTTTGCGCAATAATTGCAGCGGAGGAAGTTGAAGGAATGCGACAGAGTCTGTACTCTAAGCTGGTGCTCATCATGCTCCTGCTTATCGTGTCGCTCATGCTGGTCGTGGGATCGTTTCTGGTGCGCAGTGTGGAAAATTTCTACACCCGTCAGTTCTATGAGCAGATGCAGTCGGTGTTCAGTGACCCGGCTATGGCGCAGGACCTGCGCTCGGCCGCGGCGGACAGTGCGCCGGAACGTATGGCGGATATTCTGCGTACCTATTCCGGTCAGTTGGGCATAGATGTGGGCCGGCGCAACTACTATATCCTCTCTGAAAACGGTGAATATATTATCGGTTCAGAGAGCAGCGACAGTATGCCCGTGGCGGTCACGGCCAATGTGCTCACGGCCATGAACGGCGGAAACGGTTATCTCAGCGATGTGGGAGCCAAATATATGGATGTGGCTCTGCCTGTTCCCACGGAAAACGGCGGATATATTATCTGGATCATGGATAATAAGGCCGTGGCCGGGGAACTGAGCAGCGAACTGATCAATATCATTATCATGGCCCTGGGTGTGGGTCTGCTCATTTCAGTCCTTTTGAGTATGATCCTTGCCCGGGCGCTTGTCACGCCCATTACGAATCTGACCCGGGCGGCAGAGCGTGTGGCCGGCGGCGATTTTACCAACAAGCTGGAAAATACCGCCCAGGATGAGATCGGCACACTGACCCGTACCTTCAACAGCATGGCCGGTCAGCTGGAAAATACGCTGGATACGCTGCGCCGCAGC
>CAKTGW010000186.1 GCA_934561725.1 uncultured Oscillospiraceae bacterium | reverse complement strand
AGCCGTCGCTCCAGCTCTGCAAGGCTGGGAGGCGCCAGAAAGACCATAATTGCCTCGGGCATGGCTTTTTTCACCTGAAAGGCGCCCTGGACCTCTATGTCCAGAATTACCGTACGCCCGGCCTCCAGCAGCTTGTCCACTGGCTCACGCGGGGTACCGTAGCAATTGCCTGCATACTCCGCATGCTCCAGAAGTGCACCCTGCTCCACCAGCGCTGCAAATTCCTCAGGCGTCTTAAAATAATAGCTGACGCCCTCCTGCTCGCCGGGCCGCGGGCCGCGGGTCGTAGCTGAAACGGAAAAGCTGATATCCTCACGGATGCTCAACAGATGACCGATCACGGTACTTTTTCCGGCACCGGACGGTCCGGACAATACGATAAGCTTACCCTTACTCTTCATCGCTGTCCTCAACATCATCGGAAACCGTTTTCCCTGCCATACGGCCGGCAATGGTCTCCGGCTGGATGGGTGACAGGATCACATGTCCGCTGTTCATTATGATCACCGCACGGGTGCGGCGGCCATAGGTCGCATCCACCAGCAGCCCTCTGTCCCGAACATCCTGAATAATGCGTTTGATCGGCGCAGATTCAGGACTGACAATGGCAACCAGCTTTCCGGACGCCACCATATTTCCGAAGCCTATATTGATCAGTTTCATTTGTACGCCCCTTACTCTATGTTTTGGACCTGCTCGCGGATCTTTTCGATCTCCGCCTTCATATCGACCACAGTTCTAGTGATCTCGCGGTCGCTGCATTTGGAGCCGATCGTATTGGTCTCGCGGTTGAATTCCTGGATAAGGAAATCCAGCTTACGGCCTACAGGCGATCCGTCAGCCAGCATGCCGCGCATCTGGGCAAAATGGCTGCGCAGGCGCACGGTCTCCTCATCCACAGCGATCTTATCGGCAAAGAGCGCCGCCTCTGTCAGCAGACGCGCATCATCCACTTCCTTGCTCTCCAGCACTTCTCGCATGCGCTGCTCAAGCCGCGCCCGATAATCCGCAACTGTCGCCGGCGAGCGCTCCTCTACAAAAGCCGTCATTTTCTCTATGGCATCCACACGGGAGAGAATATCTGCGCTCAGCTTTTCGCCTTCGCGGGCACGCATACCGTCAAATTCCGTCAGTGCATTTTCCAGCACTGCGGCGATTCCGGCCGCAATTTGCTCTCTGTCCGCCTCTTTTTTCTCCACGGTCAGGACCTCCGGCATCTTGCCGACGGTCGTAGCCGTCACATCGTCCGCAACACCGCATAGTCCGCTGATCTGTTTGAGAGCGGCGGCATATTCACGGGCCAATGTCTCATTGACTTTAATGACCACATCATCCGCACCGGAAGAATCCACCGTGATGAACACATCCACCTTGCCGCGGCTGATATGCTTCTGTACGAGCGCCTTAACAGCCTCCTCCGCAAAAATAAGATTGCGGGGCAGGCGCACAGAAATGTCCAGATAGCGGTTGTTTACGCTCTTGAGCTCAACGGATATCTCCAGAGCCTCTGCGCTGCCTTTGGCTGCGCCGTAACCTGTCATACTGTAAATCATTTATCTATCCATCCCTACTGACCTAAGCATGAAGTATGCTGACGATCTCAAAGCTCGTCACAGTCTTTTTCTTAAATTGCCTGTTAAAAAGGATCGCCAGGATCACGCCCAGCCCAAAGCCCAGCAGCGATGCGACAGTACACGCTGCCCCGCTGCCGCCGCACAGAGCCGCTGCTGCGTAAAACACAAAAAACAAGACCATGGGGATCACATAAACCACAGCCGCAGCCTTCAGAATGCTGGAGGTGCTGCTCTCAACCACAACACGGTCGCCTACATCGGCCTGTGCACGATTTTTTGCGTTGACCTTAAGAATATTTTTAAAGGAACATGTGCCGCCGCAGGCGTGGCAGTTGCCGCCGCAGGCCGACTCCCTGCGTACGGCGATCTCCGCCATTCCATTGGGCAGCAGCTTTGTAACAGTTGCTTCCTGAGTCAATGTTCTTCCTCCCTGCTATGAACGTTCAACAGTGACATACACCGTATATTCTCCCACGGCGCCCACATCTCTAAACCCGTCCACATAGACCTGCGCCGGTACAGACGTGGTTCCGGCCGTAGTGATCCCGCTGAGGTCAGCGACAATACGGATATTGTTGGAGGCCACAGCCTTTACGCTCTCTTCCGGGCCACGGATGACCACATCCTGGTTCCGGCTGACGATTTCTGCTCTGAAGCCTTCCGGCAGGCCGCTGTAATCCAGATTGGTCACAGTCCGGCGTGCTGTCTGCAGCCCTTTTACTTCCACAGTGACCTTTACTTCTGTTTCACCGGTGATATTCTCCACATCATTGGGAATGATGATGGTACAGGTCTTGGTAATGACCGGGTCAAAGGTTGCCAGATCGATCGTATCCACGGAAATGCTGTTCAGTGTATCCAGAATCACAGGATCGCCGGCCAGGGTGATCGTTGCGGGATCACAGGTAATCACGGCATTTTCACTGGATGCACCGCCGCCAGCCACCAGATCCACCGTGAGCGGGACCTCCTTTGTGGCCTTGATGGGCAGTGTGACATTCACAGACTCCACCTCCGAAACGATCGTCTTGGAATCTATGGCATTTCCGTCAGCATCCACCAGAGTAAAGGAAAGCTCGGAATTTACTGTCATATCCAGATTCTGCCGTTCAATCGTTACCTGTGCATAGGCCACATTCTCCACCTCAGAGGCAGGGCCGCTGATGCGGACAGTCGAAGGATCAAAGATAAAATTCTCCCGGATATAGCCCTCTGCCACGCTGCCGGAGAACACACCGCGCAGAGGAACCGTCTTGGTGATCTCACGGTCTACATAATAGGAGATCGTATTGGGTGTGCGTGAGACCACAGTGATCCCGCTCTGATCCACATTGGAGGGATAGTTGATCGTGACAGGCTTTTCCGCCGTACCTACACGGGTGACATTGGATACATCAATGACCGCCTTCAGATCATCCGCGCCAAAGCTGGACAGCACACTGCGGCTGCCCCGGAGCGTGACATTGACGGAATTGGAGGTCACATCCGTAATAATGAACCCTTTGGATGCGCGCAGATTTTCTTCACCCGAAAACTGCACGTCGATCCCATAGTAGGTCATGGTTCCCTCTTCGCCCTCCACTGAGATCACATATACCCACAGCAGCAGCGCCGCCAGGAAGGAAAACAGGATCCAGAAGAGCTTACTATTTAAAATGTCTGCGGTTTTTTTATTTGTCGGCATTTTGCTTCACCTTAAATATGTTTGAAAACCAGTTACCGGGCTTCTCTTCATCAATATTGACCATCAGCTCATTGCGAAGAAGAGTCTCTACTGTTTCGGGCGTCAAATGGCGTTTAAGCATGCCGTCCACTGCCACAGAGATCCCGCCAGTCTCCTCCGAGCAGATGACCACAACTGCATCGCTGGTCTCGCTGCATCCGATGCCCGCCCTGTGCCGCATACCCAGATCCTTGCTCAGATTGGTATTGCTGGACATGGGCAGCATGCATCCGGCCGCCAGGATCCGTCCGTCCCGGATGATCACTGCGCCA
>CAKTGW010000185.1 GCA_934561725.1 uncultured Oscillospiraceae bacterium | reverse complement strand
CTGCTCGCCAACGTGGCAGATGTAAAGTCTCTGGTCATCCATCCCGCAACTACAACTCATTCTCAGCTGTCTCCCGAGGAACTGCTGGATCAGGGCATCAAGCCCAACACCATCCGCCTGTCCATTGGTACAGAGCATATTGACGATATTATTGCCGATCTGGAAAAAGGCTTCCAGGCCGTTAAGTAACCCTCCATTTCTCCCCCCAAAAAAGAGCAAGACATCTGTCTTGCTCTTTTTTATTTCAGATATGCATAATTTGTATTTCCTGTTATAAAAAACAGGTATTCGCAAAATACATATAAAAGTGGTATAATTATAAAATAATATGGGTTATGAGGAGGAAGCAATATGGATTTTTATGGTAAGCACATCAAAAAGCTGGGCTTTGGCCTGATGCGTCTGCCCCAGAAGGACGGCGCCATAGATATTGAGCAGACTAAGGAAATGGTCGATCTGTTCATGGCCGCCGGCTTCACTTACTTTGATACCGCCTGGGCCTATGCCGGCAGCGAGGATGCCAT
This sequence comes from uncultured Oscillospiraceae bacterium, assembly GCA_934561725.1. Taxonomy (GTDB): domain Bacteria; phylum Bacillota; class Clostridia; order Oscillospirales; family Oscillospiraceae; genus Heteroscillospira. The sequence goes on along the minus strand of CAKTGW010000185.1, from coordinate 3,054 downwards.
CCGTCAGGCGTTGGTGGAGCGCTATCCCCGTGAAAGCTTCCAGCTGGCTACTAAAAACGCCGCCTGGATCAACTGCAAGACCCGCGAGGAGGCCATCGCACAGTTTGAGACTTCTCTGAAGCAGACCGGCGCCGGTTATTTTGATTTTTATCTGCTGCACAATCTTGGAGAGGCGCGCACGCGCTTCTTTGATGAATTTGGTCTTTGGGACTGGATCCAGGAGAAAAAGGCCGAAGGGCTGATCCGTCATGCCGGCTTCTCCTTCCACTCCACACCCGAGGAGCTGGACGAGCTTCTGACCCGGCACCCCGAAATGGAATTTGTTCAGCTTCAGATCAACTACGCGGATTGGGACAATCCGGCGATCCAGTCCCGCAAATGCTATGAGGTAGCTCGCCGTCACGGCAAGCCGGTCATTGTGATGGAGCCCGTAAAGGGCGGTATGCTGGCCAATCCTCCGCAGAGCGTGGCTGATATTCTCCGCACGGCAGAACCCGGATCTTCTCTTGCATCCTGGGGTGTGCGCTTTGCCGCCGATCTGGACGGTGTGCTCACGGTGCTCTCCGGCATGAGCAGTGTGGAGCAGATGAAGGACAATCTGTCCTATATGAAGGATTTCACCGGACTCACCGATACGCAGCGCAATGTTCTGGAGCAGGCACGCACCGCTCTTGCCAAGATACCGCTGATCCCCTGCACCACCTGCAATTACTGCGCCAAGGTATGCCCCATGAACATCGGCATTTCCGGCACCTTTACCGCCATGAATATGCTCACTCTCTATGGCGACAAGGCTGCCGCAAAGCATCAGGAGGGCTGGCTGGTGGGTGGTCACGGCAAGGCCTCGGCCACGGAATGCGTAGAATGCGGCGCCTGCGAAGAGGCATGCCCGCAGCATATCTCCATCCGGGACGAGCTGAAAAAGGCCGCAGCAGCCCTGCTGGACTAAATGAATAAAATTCTGGAGGCTCTATTATGTCTGAGAAAAAAACTCTGGTCGCTTATTTTTCATGCAGCGGTGTGACCGCAAAGACCGCAAAGCTGCTGGCCGACGCCGCCGGTGCCGATCTCTATGAGATTGCCCCTGCGGTCCCCTATTCCGCAGCTGATCTGGACTGGACCAACAAGCACAGCCGCAGCTCTGTTGAAATGAACGATCCCGCTTCCCGTCCGGCTATAGCCGGCACCATGCCGGACCTCTCCCGCTACGATACTGTATTTGTGGGCTTCCCCGTTTGGTGGTACACTGCACCTACCATTATCGATACTTTCCTGGAGAGCGGCAATTTCTCCGGAAAATGCATGATTCCCTTTGCTACCTCCGGCGGCAGCGGCATCAGCGGCAGCGAGAAGAAGCTGCATGTGCTCTGCCCGGACGCCCACTGGAAAGCCGGCCGTATGCTGAACGGCCGCATGACAGAGGGCAGTCTCCGCGACTGGCTCAAAATGAACTGGGCTTGACCAAGTAAAGCTCTGAAACATAAAACAGGCTCCATCTCTGCGGGATGGAGCCTGTTCTGTTTCTTTTTATAAAATTGTACCGCCGCCCAGTACCACGTCTCCCTGATAGGCAACTGCGGCCTGTCCCGGTGTGACCGCACGCTGCGGCGATGAAAAGTGCATGTGCACCACATCATCCTCTAGCCACAGCTCAGCCAGCTGTTCCTTTTGCCTGTAGCGCAGCTTCACACTGACCTGGATAGGCTCCCGGGGCGGCTGGGCGATCCAGTTCCAATCGCCGGCTTGGACCGTATCGGTATACAGCGCCTGCTCGGGCCCCACAGTGACGGTATTCTTCGCCATATCCTTGGCACAGACATAATACGGCTCACCCATGGCCAGTCCCAGCCCTCTGCGCTGTCCTATGGTATAGGCTGCCGCGCCGCGGTGCTGACCCAGCACCCGTCCATCGCGGTCCAGCAGATCACCGGCAGGAAACTGCCGCTGGGTATAGCGCTCCAGAAAAGCCATATAATCCCCGTCCGGCACAAAGCAGATATCCTGACTGTCGCTCTTTCTGGCATTGACAAAGCCCTCGCGTTCAGCAATCTCGCGCACCTGGCTTTTTCTCAGCTCCCCCAAAGGAAACAGAGTACGCGCCAGCTGCTCGCGGGTCATGGCATAGAGTACATAGCTCTGATCCTTGGTCTCGTCCAGCCCCTTTTTCAGCTGTACGCCCTCCGGACTGCTTATTACGCGGGCGTAGTGGCCTGTAGCGATAAAATCACAGCCCAGTTTCATGGCTCTGTGCAGCAGAAGCTGAAATTTAATGTAGCGGTTGCAGTCTATGCACGGATTTGGCGTCTCTCCCCGGAGATAGCCCGCAGCAAACCGTTCCATGACCTCCTGCCCAAAATAGCGGGAAAAGTTAAAAACGTAATGCGGGATCCCCAATCTGCGGGCCACGCTGCGGGCATCCTCTACATCGTCAAGGCTGCAGCAGGTATGCTCACGCGGGATACCCACATCCGGGTTGTCAAACAGCTTCATGGTGACGCCTATACAGTCATAGCCCTGCTCCTTCAGCAGGAATGCCGCCACACTGGAATCCACGCCGCCGCTCATAGCCACAAGAACACGCTTCATTATTCCTGATTTGCTCCTTTTTTCGTCATTATCAGTGCAGGCTCACTACATCTTAGCCCTGGAACATGGGAGTGCCAGGTAACAGGCTCTGGTGTCCGGCAGCAGAACTACAATGTTTTTCCCCTCATTTTCCGGCCGGCATGCCAGCTGTGCAGCAGAGGCGTTTTTCCGATAAGCTGTTCCGCCGATGTGCAGATCTTTTTCATAACGCCGCCTCCATCATCCTATTAATCCGGTTGATTATAGGGATTATATATCAATCAACCCACTTTGTCAATAGGAATTATCTCTTTTTCCTCTTGAATTCCTATTAACCCTGTTATATAATATGTTTAATAAGGATCGGAGGCAGTAATTATGATGATTTCAACTAAAGGCCGGTACGCACTGCGCGTGATGATCGATTTGGCCGAGCACCAGACAGATGGATATCTCCCTCTCAAGGAGATCGCAGAGCGCCAGGGCATA
>CAKTGW010000184.1 GCA_934561725.1 uncultured Oscillospiraceae bacterium | reverse complement strand
CAGCAACATAACGAATCTCCTTTGCACGGACGGACTTGAGAATAGCCTCTACCGCGCCCTTCATTGTGAAGAAATCCATGTTGTCTCCATAAGCACCCAGAGAAAGAATTTTGGGTTCATCAGCCAAACCGTCTTCACGCTCAAAGTATATGCGGCCCAGCTCATAAAGCTTCGCACTTTTATTGCGGAAGTTATAATTTCGCGTGAGGATCTCCAGCATGGACGGCAGAACCGTTGTACGCATAATAGAGGTATCCTCGCCCAACGGATTCATGATCCGCATGGACTTACGCAGCGGAGAATCCGGGCTCAGGCGGATATTATCATAATAAGAGGGACTGATAAAAGAATAGGTGATGATTTCATTATAACCAACTGTGCAGCAAACCTCACCCAAACGGCGCTCTACCTGCTGCTTGGCATCGTAACCGCCGCGTGTGGTCGCACCGCGCATCAATGTACAGGGAATTTCGTTATATCCATGGATTCTGGCTACTTCTTCTGCCAGATCAGAATAATGAGATACATCGCCGCGCCATGAAGGAACAGTAACAATATCCTGTGCATCAATTTCAAAATCCAGCTTGCGCAGAATGCGGCGCATTTCCTCTGTGGATATCTCAGTTCCCAGAAGCGCGTTGATTTTATCCGGGCGCAGTGCCAGCTTGGTCGGCTGAGGCAGTTCCTGATAAATATCGATCACATCCGGCAGAACTTCACCGGCTCCCAGCATCTCAACCAGTTCACAAGCGCGGTTCACGGCGGGCAGAGTATTCAAAATATCCAGGCCCTTTTCAAATTTCGCACTGGCCTCTGTACGCATTCCAAGTGCCAGTGCCGTTTTCCGGATAGAGGTTCCATTGAAGTTAGCCGACTCAAAAACCACATCCACAGTATCGGATACGATCTCACTGTTTTCGCCGCCCATAATACCGGCAAGACCTACTGCGCGCGTGTCATCTGCGATGACCAGCATACTGCTGTTGAGCTTGCGGACATTACTGTCCAGAGTAGTCAGCTCCTCACCATCATTTGCACGACGGACAACGATCTTTCCACCCTTCACATAGCGGTAATCAAAGGCATGCATGGGCTGGCCGTACTCGAGCATAACATAGTTTGTAATATCAACGATATTATTGATTGGACGTACACCGCTGGCTCTCAGCCGCTCACGCATCCACTTGGGAGAGGGAGCAATCTTGACATTTTTGACCATGCGCGCCGTATAACGGGGACACAGCTCAGGAGCCTGGATGCTCACCTGCAAATAATCTTCAAGCTTTTCTGCGGATTCCGCCTTTACTACCGGTGTGTGCAAGCGCAGCTCCTGATCAAAGGTAACAGCCGCCTCACGCGCAAGGCCAATAATAGACAGGCAGTCAGGCCGGTTGGGAGTGATCTCAAACTCGACAACAGTGTCGTCCACACCGATAATCGGCTTGATATCATCGCCCGGCTTGCAATTCTCCTGAAGCACAAAAATACCGTCGTTAATGCAGTGGGGGAATTCGCTCTGCTCTGCGTGCAGATCCTCCAGTGTGCAGATAGAATCGCTCTTGGTATTATAAGCAACAAAATCTCCCTCATGGAGATTGGCGCAGGTGGTATCCGGACAAGCCGTAGCCGTTCCCAGATCCAGTGTTGTATGGAAAACACCGTTCTCCTGCGGTGCACATTCCAGTACCTTCGCTGCAATCACAGGACCATAGATCTTATAGCCGACCTGCACGTCAGCGGGAATAGAGGGCTTCGCTGCATCAAGAGGATGATAATCATTCAGCAGTGCAGCCGCCTTGATCTCTGCATAGGGAAAATCGCGGGTATCCAGTCCCAGTTCAGACAGTCCGCACATCATACCATTGGATTCTACACCACGCAGCTTGCCCTTTTCAATTTTCTTGCCCCCGGGCAGCATGGAACCATGCAGGGCTACTGGAACCAGGTCGCCGGGATGAATATTCCATGCGCCGGTTACGATCTGAATAGGCTCGCCTCCGCCTACATTCAGCTGGCAGATCCACATATGATCAGAATTCGGATGGCGCTCCATACTGAGCAGCTTGCCAACTACAACATTGCTTATTTCTGCGCCAAGATCCGTATACAGCTCTACCTTAGAGCCGGAAAGAGTCATTGCCTCGGAGAAATCCTTATCATTAGCATCTACAGTGACAAATTCACTTAGCCATTTTCTGCTAAGATCCATTTATAAAACCTCCATATCGGATGATATATTTTTATTGGTAATCAGAACTGAGTCAGGAAACGCAGATCATTTTCAAAAATCAAACGCAGATCTGCAATCTTGAACTGGCGCATAGCCAGGCGCTCCAAGCCCATTCCAAAGGCCCAGCCTGTGTAGACCTCGGGATCGATCCCGCTCATTTCCAAAACATGCGGATGAATCATTCCGGCGCCAAGCACCTCGATCCAGCCCTCGCCCTTGCAGGTGGGGCAGCCTGCACCGCCGCATTTATGGCACTGTACATCCATCTCGCAGGAAGGCTCGGTAAACGGAAAATGATGGGGGCGGAACCGGGTGACCGTCCCCTTGCCGAACAATTGCTCCATTACAGCATTCAGTGTGCCCTTCAGATCTGCCATGGTCACACCTTTGTCAATAACCATGCCTTCAATCTGGTGAAACATGGGAGAGTGCGTCGCATCGACCTCGTCTTTGCGGTATACTCGTCCGGGAGCAATAATGCGAATCGGCAGCGGCATGGTTTCCATGGCGCGCACCTGCATGGGGCTGGTCTGAGAACGCAGCATAACGCGGCTGTCTTTATCAAAATAGAAAGTATCTGACCAGTCGCGGCTGGGGTGTCCTTCTTCCGCATTCAGCTTGTCAAAGTTATATTCAGCCAGTTCAACCTCAGGACCGTCCAGAACAGTAAAGCCCATGCCGATAAAGATATCCTTCAGTTCATCAAGCGCAATATACATGGGGTGCTTATGGCCGATTTCAACGCTTTTGGCCGGCAGAGTCACATCCAGCGCTTCCGCCTTCATTTTGGATTCCAAAGCCAAAGCGCCAAGCTCTGCCTTGCGGGCTTCCAGCTCACGCTCCAAAGTGGCACGGACGGAATTTGCCAACTTGCCCATAACCGGGCGCTCTTCAGCAGAAAGCTTACCCATCATTTTAAGGATAGCTGTCAGCTCGCCCTTTTTGCCCAACAATTTGACTCTGAGTTCTTCCAGAGCCTCCAGACTTACAGCAGAGGAGATAGCCTTTGCCGACGCCTCTGCAAGCTCATTCAGCTTGTTTTTCATGTGAACAACTCCTTGTACCTCATATAGTGGAACTATTTAACAGATTTTAAGATATGTCCGGACAAAATAAAAAGCCTCCGCCCCACAAAGGGACGAAAGCAACACTTCCGCGGTACCACCCAAATTCAGAGTAAGCCTCTGCTCTTATACAGCAATAACGGGCTGTGCCGCCGGGGATTGGCCGGTGCTCACGGGCGAACCAAGCAGTTCCTGCGCCGGACGCTCTCAGCCGGTGACGTCCGTTCTCTGACACCAGAAAATTCTGCTATTTTCCCGCTCAAAGCAGTTTTGACATATCATTACTT
>CAKTGW010000183.1 GCA_934561725.1 uncultured Oscillospiraceae bacterium | reverse complement strand
CATATCAACTGGCGCCTGACGGCGCGGGGACTGCCCCTGGCCGTGAATGTTTATGAGGATATCCTGCCTAAGAGCGCACATTTTATTTTGGATGGTGAGAGCTTTGCCGGTGCGGTCCCGCATCCGGAGGAGCTTGAGGATGCGCTGAGCATTCTTGCCTCCTTATGCGTGCGTCTGGAGCGGATGGAGGTGCGCTGCGGCCTGAGTCTGCCCAGAACAGGGAAGAAGCGCGCAGTCAATCTGTTTGCCGGAGCCGTTACGGAAGAACTGCTGCGGGCCATGGCGGCCTATATGCCGCCGGCGCCCGAATATGACAAGGAAAGCGGAGAATTTGTCCTCCACCCTCCCGTTTTTGATGAGAGTGCAATTTTTGAGCATGCGCGTCATGCGGGGCGGTTTTATTATATTGCCTATGATACGGATGGTCTCCGCGGTCGAAGCCTGCTCCGCAAGCTGGGCGAGGAGAGGACAAGCGTGCTGACCTATCAGGAGACGGCAGCCTTCGGAAATTATGAGGTGACCTGCCTGCGGCATTTGAAGGAGGTGAGCCGGAATGCGTAAATACACACATTTTCCGGCACTGATGCTTCAGCTGTCTGCGGCGTGCACGATCATCAGCTTTGTCTTTGCCACGGAAAAGCAGACGGAGGCGCTGTACTATCCGCTGGCGCTGCTGCCTTATGCATTGGCAATGTATCCTCTGAATCTGATGTTTTTGCGGCGGGAACGCAGCATGCGTGCAGCGGTGCTGTTCAACGGAGCCTGCTGCGCTGCCATGTTTGTCTCTATTGTGCTGAAGGGGGCGTGCAGCGGCTGGGCATCTCTGGCTTTTGCCGCGGCGTTCTGTATATATCTTACAGTCCGGGCATGTCAGAGTGCTATGGCGGCGCCGGGCCTGCGCAGCAATTTGATGAGCATGGAGCTGAGTATGCTGACGCTGATCCTGTTTACGGCATACTGCGGCGTCAGCACGCTTCCGGCTGTGTGGTGCATACCTGCTGTCGGCGGCTGCGCTGCGGCCGTGGTGGGCGTGATGCTCAGCCGGCTGGAGCGTTCACCGGGACTGCGGGGCTGGCTGCTTATTCTGGCTGCCTTTATACTGATCTTTTTCCTGCTCTGGCTTCTGGTCAGCTTTGCCGCAGCGCCGGCGGGCGGAGGGGTCGTTACGCTCTGGCAGACAGCGGTCAGTGCGGTGCGGTATGTGTTGGATCTGATCTGGCGCTTCCTGCTGTTCCTGGTATCTCTGATCCCGCAGACGGAGATCGAGGGCTATGAGATGGAGTTCAATGCCATCCCGCTGCCGGAGCAGCATGAGCTTACAGATTCTGATGGTGTGATTTTGGGCGCCATGGCCTTTATTGCAGCAGTGTTCCTGCTGATCGGGCTGGTCCGCCTCCTGATCCGGCTGGGACGTGTCCGTGTCGGCGGAAAAGCAGGCCGGCAGGCCAACGGGAAAAGCCGGCGGCATATCCCGCTGTCTCAGGGTCTGCGCCGTCTATGGGCGGCTCTGCAGGGCGGGATCGCCCTGCGTCTGCGTCTCTGGCGGGAAAAGAATATGCCTGCCGGATTGCTGTGCATTCTCATACGGCGCTGCCGTTTCGGCCCCTGGCATAAACGGACGGGAGAAACGCCGAGAGAGTTTCTCCTTCGCCTTCAAAATGCTGCCGGAGAGGACAGGGAGCTGCGCGAGGCGCTGACACGGCTGATCCCCGCAGTGGACGCGGCTATCTATGCCGAGAATATGGCAGTACCTTTTCCGGAAGCTGCTCTGATCCGCCGACGGGTCGGTTCGGCTGTGCGGCGGCAGTTTTTGAGCAGCTCTGCGCAGAGACTGCGCCAGCGCCTGCGGCCTGCCTCTGAATAATGTTATACATTGGAAAATGAAAGGCTCCCCTTACACAGGGGAGCCTTTTCTGCTGCACTTTACGCCTCTCCAGTGTAAGGGGAGGTGGTTCAGCGTGAGCTGAGCCGGAGAGGTTGATGTTTGTGTTCACCAGTATTGCAGTTTGTGAGGATGGGACTTTTGCAGAAATGACTGCAAGTTGATCCCCTCAGTCAGCTTCGCTGACAGCTCCCCTTGAGACCAAGGGGAGCCTTTCGTTTTCCGATGTATTGAACATCTTATGCTCTATTTTATTTCGGAGAGAATACTGCGGGCTGCGGCATAGCAGTTGGGGCCGCAGGCCAGAATGGAGCATTTTTCCCGGTTCGAGACGGACGTGCCGTCAAACTGCGACACAATAGCTCTGGCTTCCTGCGCGATAAGGTGGCCGGCGGCATGATCCCAGGGAGAAATGATATATTCAAAGTACACATCAGCCCGGCCGGATGCAATATAACAGAGGTCCAGTGCGGCAGAGGCGGTGCGCCGCACATCCAGCCCCCGCGTGAACAGTGCCTGAGCGGCGGCAAAGCTCCTGGCTGCCAGCTCGTGATTGTAGGGAGAAGAGCCGAACAGCACAATGGCATGTGTCAGATCCCGCTGAGAAGCGCGGAGCGGGCGGCCGTTTAAAAATGCACCCTTGCCGGCTTCCGCAGAAAACATCTCATCCAGATAGGGGTTGTACACCACGCCGCAGCGGACGGCGCCGTCGATCTCCAGAGCGGCACTGATGCAGCTGTGGTGGAAATCGCGGACAAAATTGGTGGTGCCATCGATGGGATCCACGATAAAGACAGCGCGGCGCTCCAGATTTTCCCGCGCGTTTTCTTCTCCCAGAAAACCGGCCTGAGGGTACAGGACCAGCAGCTCCCTTTCCAGAAAGTCCTGAATAGACCGATCAAACTGAGTGACCAGATCGGCACGGCCGGATTTTTCCTCGGCGTGGATGTTCTCAGCCCGCAGCAGGAGCTCTCCTGCACGGTGAAGAATATTTTCTATTTGCCGGCGCATACGGGATCCTCCTTTGCCTGCCTGATGGAGAGGGAAATACGTTTTTTCTGCGCATCCACATCCAGAACAACGACCTTGACGATGTCGCCTACAGACAGAACTTCACTGGGGTGACGAATGAATTTATCACAGATCTGGCTGATGTGCACCAGGCCGTCCTGATGGACCCCAATGTCCACAAAGGCACCAAAGTCGATCACATTGCGGACAGTTCCGGTAAGGATCATACCCGGCTTCAGATCGGTGATATCCATCACATCGGAACGCAGCACCGGGGGCGGCAGCTCGTCACGGGGGTCACGTCCGGGCTTTTGCAGCTCATGGATGATGTCGGCCAGCGTGGGAACGCCTGTGCCGCAGTGCTGGGCCAGCTGCGGCAGGCCGATGGCTTCCGCCCTGTGCTGCAGCTCGGTCAGATCACCGCGGCGCACATCGTCCAGCGTATAGCCGCAGCTTTCCAAAAGCTTTTCAGCGGCGGCATAGCTCTCCGGATGCACACCGGTGTTGTCCAGCACGTTTTTACTTTCGGCTACCCGGAGAAAGCCGGCACACTGTTCAAAGGCCTTGGGGCCCAGCTTGGGCACCTTCAGGATCTGTCTGCGTGTGGTAAAGGGGCCGTTTTCTTCCCTGTAGGCTACGATGTTTTTTGCTGTGGTTCCGTTGAGTCCGGCGACGCGGTTGAGGAGCGGCGCAGATGCCG
>CAKTGW010000182.1 GCA_934561725.1 uncultured Oscillospiraceae bacterium | reverse complement strand
AGAACAAAGCCCAGGATGAAGGGCGTAGAGGGAATGCCCACCTTGGAAAATGCATAGCCCATCAGTCCGAAGAAGAAAATGGTGACGCAGTCGAAGGCACGGTTGTTTACGCCGAATGCGCCGATCACGCACAGAGTCATAACACAGGCCAGCAGGATGTTCTTGGGCACCTGCAGAACGCGGACGAAAATACGCATTCCGAAGTACTCCAGGAAGAGCATCATAAAGTTGGAGATGAACAGTGCTACGAACACAGAGTATACTACATCGGCATGATCCTTAAAGAGCAGGGGTCCCGGAGTCAGGCCGTGGAGAGTCAGGCCGCCCAGCAGGATGGCCGTAACCACGTCGCCGGGGATACCAAGGCTCATCAAGGGGATCAGGGCGCCGCCGACGGAAGCGTTATTGGAAGTCTCAGATGCAACGATACCGTCAATAACACCGGTACCGAACTTCTCGGGATACTTGGACTGGTTCTTTGCAGTGGCATAAGCCAGCAGGTTGGAGGTACCGCCGCCGATACCGGGCAGGATGCCAACACCAATACCGATCAGTGCGGAACGCAGCATGTTGGGAATCTGGGAAACGAACTCGGCACGGCTGAAGCCCATGCCCTTGATCTTATAATCCACAACAACACCTTCTGCCTCGGGGCGGGCAGAATCGGCCGCTGCGGAGAAGATCTCGGCGACTGCGAAGAAGCCGATCAGTGCAGGCAGAATATCAAAGCCGCCGCTCAGCGCGGTAAGGCCGAAGGTAAAGCGGGGAAAGCCGTCGATGGGGGCCACACCGACCATCGTCAGTGTGAAACCGATCACAGCAGACACAAGACCCTTCCACAGAGAACCCTCCACCAGAGAGGCAACCAGAGACAGGGAGAAGATTGCAATAGAGCAATACTCAAAGTAGCCGAACTTCAAAGCAAAGTCAGCCAGCATGGGGCTGATGAGCACCAGAGCGATAACGCTGAAAATAGTACCCATGAAGGAGAAGAAAATACCAACGCCCAGCGCCTTACCTGCTTCACCGCGTGCCGCCAGAGGGCCGCCATCGAAGGTGGTAGCGACGGAGGAAGGTGTACCGGGGATACGCAGCAGAATGGCGGAGATCAGACCGCCGGACACGCCGCCGATATACAGGCTGACCAGCAGGGCAATACCCATGATGGGCTCAAGTCCATAGCTGATGGGCAGGCACAGGGCCACCGCCATTGCAGCGGACAGGCCGGGCATGGCGCCGAAGATGATACCCAGTGTAACGCCGCCAAGCATGACCAGCAGAGTGGGCAGATTTACAATATTTTGAATACCAATAAGCAGATTTGCAAGCATTGTCTACCCCTCCCTTACAGGCCAAAGTTCCGGAGCAGGCCCGCAGGCAGCATCAGATACAGGAACTTGGTGAATACAACATAGAAGAACACAGTGGAGATCACCGTGATGATACCAAATAATATGTAGTTTTTCTTTTTCCCAATGGGAGTCAGCACGATCATCTGGCAGAACTCATAGATCATTGTGGAGATCACAAAGCCCAGAGTCTCCATGGAGAAAACATAAAATCCGATCAGGATCGCAGAGAGGAGCACCTTGCGGTTGCCGGCCTTACGGTAAGCGGCTTCTTCCTCGGTGACTGCTTCTACCACATGGTGCTTAACATTTTCAAAACCTTCAACTGCAATACCGGCTGCCACAATAAACAGCAGAATAGAGGCCAGCTGGGGCATAAATTCGGGACCGGGCTTCATGCCCAGCAGAGACTTGATGCTGAAGGTTGCGATGAACAGGATCACAGCGCAGATCATGATGACTACGCCGCAGATCACGTCTCTGTATTTGTTCAACAATTCTATCTACTCCTTCCTTTTTCGCTGTGCCCCAGCCGGGCTTGCGCCCGGCCGGGTTTAAAAGCGTTTACTTCAGGCTGCTCAGCAGATCTACATAGGTATCGTGGATATCCTGCAGATAGACCAGAGCATCGTCGCGGGACATGGTGTTGGGCTCGGTCTGCATGGTGTCAGACAGCTCGGCAGCGTAGTCGGGGTTGGCACAGACATTCGCAATAGCGGCAGTCGCTGCATCAACAATAGCCTGGTCGGTGCCGGCGGGGAAGAACATGTAGTAGGGCTTGTCGAAGACCATGTCTACGCCCTGCTCCTTGAAGGTGGGAACATCGGGCCAGTTTGCACTGCGCTCTTCAGCCATAACGCCCAGAGCAACAAAGTCGCCGTTGGTCATGTAGTCCTTGACCAGGCCCAGCTGGTTATACATCAGGTCGAGCTGACCGCCCAGCAGAGCAGTGATCTTATCGGCAGAGCCGCCGGCGTCAACAATGTTGAACTGGCTGCCCTCGACCAGCTGCATGAACATGAGCTGAGTCAGGTGAGAAACAGAACCGACCTCGGTAGCGAAGCCGATGGGACGCTCCTTGGAAGCAGCAATCAGGTCGTCCAGAGTCTTGATGTCAGACTTGGAGGACACCAGCCATGCGGTCTGCTTGTCGATGGCGAAGATGTTGCAGATCTCAAAGCTGTCCCATGCCTGGCTGACGGTGCCCAACTCATTGGCAACAAAAACACCGGGATGATACACACCGGCGGTGTATCCGTCGGGAGAAGCCTTAGCGATCTCCTCGAAAGCAACAGCCATGCCCTTGATATTAGAAATAACAACAGTCTGGCCGATCTCTTCCTGGAGATACTTGGCGAACACACGTGCGTTCAGGTCGGTGTCTCCGCCGGCTCCGGCGGGAACGATAATGGTGACAGGCTTGTTGGGCCAGTCAGTGGATGCTGCCGGAGCGCCGGACTCGGGAGCAGTGCTCTCGGGGGCGGTGCTGGCGGGGGCCTTGCCGCCGCTGCATGCAACCAGCATCAGGCAGACAAGTACAAGGGACACAATTGACAGTACTCTTTTGCTCATTGTAAAACCTCCGTTTTTTTAATGCTATTCATAACTCAAACAGCTTTTACATGTTGAATTTTAGCATTTCGGACAGGCACAGTACAGTTAAGGTGCGCGCCGGTGGAGTTAAGAAGATGTGAATAAATTTTGAACAAGCTTGTCCCCTGCTTTTTCTGTTCATATCTTAAAAAAGCTTTGATTTTCAGTTGTTTTTATCCAATCCCCACCTGTATTTATCTCCCTTCTTGCTATTTTTAAAAACTGAGGCAAGTAAAGAACTCGTTACGAAATGCCGTTCTGGCGTTTAATTGCCTGTTTTTTCCATGTTTGAATATCAATAAAAAGCCGCTGCAAAAAAGCATCTCTTTAGTCATTTTATACACACATTTGATCTTTTATTATATATTTTGACATGATGAAATTTGACCCATTCCATTAAAAAAAGGCCGCAGCATACGCTGCGGCCTTTTAACCGTCAAAAATGAATTTTATTTGCTCTTCTTAACGCGTGCGATAACAGCACGGGCAATGGAGAACACAGCCAGGAGCAGGAACACTACGCAGATGGGACGGGTGAACAGAGGTGTTACATCGCCCAAAGACATCATCATGCCGCGGCGCAGGTTGGTCTCCACCATCTCGCCCAGAACAAAGCCCAGGATGAAGGGCGTAGAGGGAATGCCCACCTTGGAAAATGCATAGCCCATCAGTCCGAAGAAGAA
>CAKTGW010000181.1 GCA_934561725.1 uncultured Oscillospiraceae bacterium | reverse complement strand
CCTTTCTGGTCATCTCGTTCATGCGCTCCGGCAACATCGCCACAGTCGTACTGGCTGTGACCAGTGCCGGTCTGGCAGGCTTTCTTATGTTTAATATCAAGCCGCACATTGCCCAGCGCTTTGCCAGCTGGGGGCACATCTGGGAAGACCCGTATGGTGCCGGTTTTCAGCAGACACGTGCACTTTCCGCTGCCGCTTCCGGCGGATTTTTCGGTGTCGGTGCAGGAAAGGGCTGGCTGCACAGCATTTTTGCCGCTGATACCGATATGGTCTTTGCCATGCTCAGCGAAGAGCTTGGCCTGATCGTAGCCCTGCTTGCTGTTTTGGGCATTGTTATTCTGGCGTTCTTTACTGTAAAAAACGCCGCAGACGGCCGCTCCTCCTTTTATGTTATTGCTGCCTGTGCCGCTGTGAGCATGATGCTCACTCAGCTGGCACTGAATGTATTCGGCTCTCTGGATATTCTCCCCTTTACAGGTGTTACCTTTCCTTTTGTATCAAAAGGCGGCAGCAGTCTGATCGCCTGCTGGGGCCTGCTGGCTTTCATAAAGGCCTCTGACACCCGTCAGAACGCCAGCTTTGTCGTAAAAGCCACCTCGCTGTTTTCCGCAGAGGACTTTGAAGATGACGAGGAGGAATATGAAGAATGAAAAAAATCAAACGTCGGGCTTACTCCGCTCTTCTTCTGGCTCTGCTGGTCATAAGCGGCATGGGCGTTTATATATTCCGTTTTGTGACGGAAGGCGGCCAATGGGCCACCTTCCGCGCGAATCAGACCATATATACTGACGGTGTACTCAAATCCGGCTCTGTTTATGACCGCAGCGGCACAGTGTTGGCTGCCTACAAGGACGGCAAGCGGATCTATGCCGACGATCCCATTGTACGTACCTCCTGCCTGCATACAGTCGGTGACTTCAGCGGCAATATCGGCACCGGCGCTGTGACCGTTTTTTCCGACCGGCTCGTCGGGTACGACATGATCTCAGGTTTGACTGATCCCAACGGCGGAGAGCTCCGTCTGACGATCGACAGCCGTCTGAACGCCGCGGCCTATAGCGCTTTGAACGGGCGCAGGGGCGCCGTGATCGTCTATGATTACACTAATGGGGACATTCTCTGCATGACCAGTTCTCCCAGCTATGATCCCGCAAATGTTCCCGATCTGTCCGGAAGCGCCTATGACGGCGTTTATCTGAATCGCGCGATCAGCAGCACCTATACGCCGGGCAGTGTATTTAAAATCGTCACTCTGGCTGCCGCAATAGAGCACATCAGCGATTTGTACACCCGCTCTTTCTGGTGTCCCGGCTCTGTAACCGTAGCCGGTGTCCAGATCAACTGCTCCGGAACACACGGTACGCAGACCATTGAGCAGGCCTTTGCAAACAGCTGCAACTGTGCCTTTGCCGAGCTCTCTCTCGAGCTGGGCGCAGATACCATAGAGTCCTATGCAAAAAAGCTCGGCCTTCTGGATCAGCTGGAATTTGATGGGATCTCCACTGCTGCCGGACGCTATGATAAGGATGCAGCCGGCTCCCCCGGCCTTGCCTGGTCCGGTATCGGTCAATATAACGACCTGGTCTCTCCCTATGCCATGATGCGTATTGCCGGTGCAGTTGCCGGCGGAGGAAGCGCTGCTCAGCCGCATATTCTTCTGGACAGCAGCGGCGGAACTATTTCTCTGCTGAAAGCAGATACGGCTGAAAAGCTCCACGATTTTATGAGCTACAACGTTGTAAACGGCTACGGAACATGGAATTTTCCGAATTTGCCGATCTGCGCAAAATCCGGCACTGCCGAGGTAGGTGACGGTACATCACACGCTTGGTTCGTCGGCTTTCTGGATGACGCCGAGCACCCCTACGCCTTTGCTGTAGTGATCGAAAATGGCGGCGGCGGACTCAGTCAGGCCGGCAGTGTAGCCAACATTGTTCTGCAGGAGGCCGTTAAAGAATAACGCGAAGTCATATCATGGATAGAAAAACTCTGCATTCTCTTCTTTTTCTCCCCTGTACCATTATCTATCTTGAACTGCTGACAAAGCTTTTATGTTTTGGCCGACTGACCTTTCCGGGCGCTGTGTTCGGCTTTCTGTTTTCAATGGCTGCCGGAATTCTGCTTACCGGTCTGTGTCTGCTCTTCGGTTCGCGCGGCTTTTTGGGGGCACTTCTGTCTGCTGTCTGCATTCTCTCCGTGCTTTTTGCCGTGCAGAATGTCTATCACAGCATCTTTAATACCTTTTTTTCTTTGAGTTCCGCCTCGGAAGCCGCCAATGTCCTATCCGATTTTTATCACGAGGCGCTGACTGGTATGGCCCGCAGCTGGCGGCGTATACTGGTCTGCTTTCTGCCGTTCCTGATCTGCCTCGCCATGCGGAAAGCTTTTGTATTCCCCGCCGGTAAAAGGCGCTGCATACGTATTTTCTGCCTGTTTCTGCTGCTGCATATTGCTGCCGCAGCCTGTGTGTGGATCAACGGAAACGGTGTTCTCTCTTTCCGCACACTTTACCGCGAAGATTTTAGCCCTGAGCTGAGTGCACGTTATTTTGGTATACTCACGATGGAGCGGCAGGATTTTTTCCAGCTTTTCTCCGGCAAAACAACGCTGCCCGCACCATCCGCGCCTTCTTCGGCCCCTGCGCCATCACCGGCGCCGGAGACTGACACGCCCGTGCCTTCCGCCCAGCCCAATACTCTGGACATTGATTTTTCTGCGCTGGCAGAAGCCGAAACCGACGAAACGCTCCGCCGTATGCATCAGCATTTTGCATCTGTGGAGCCGACTCTTAAAAATGAGTATACGGGACTGTTTGAAGGAAAAAATCTGATCTGGATCGTTGCCGAAGGATTCTCTGATCTGGCTCTGGACGAAACACATACGCCCACACTATACCGTTTGGCGCACTCCGGCTTTGTATTCAATAATTTCTATACGCCGCTCTGGGGCGTCTCCACAAGCGACGGCGAATACGTTACCCTGACCGGCCTTTTGCCGAAGGCCGGTGTTTGGAGCTTTACTGAGTCGGCCGGGAACAACATGGATATGACCTTTGGCCGGATGCTCGGCAGGTTGGGCTACGAATGCCGCGCCTATCACGACCACACTTACACCTACTATAACCGCGATAAAAGCCATCCCAATATGGGCTACACCTATACCGCTGTCGGTAATGGGCTGGTTTTGGAAAACGTCTGGCCCAACAGTGATCTGGAAATGATGCAGAAAACCGTGGGCGACTATATCGGTTCCGAAAAATTTCACACCTATTACATGACTGTAAGCGGACACATGTACTACACCTTTATGGGCAACACCCAGGCTTATCGCCATCAGGCGGATGTGGCAGACCTGCCTTATTCCGACAATTGCTGCGCCTATATTGCCTGCAATATGGAATTTGATCTGGCCGTGCAGTATCTTCTGGATGAGCTTGAGAACGCCGGAAAGCTGGATGACACGGTGATCGTCATAAGCGGAGATCATTACCCCTACGGTCTGACCCATGCTGAAATCGAAGAGCTCCGCGGACATCCGGTTGATGAAAGCTTTGAGCTTTATCGCAGCAGCCTGATCATCTGGTCCGGCAGTATGGATGAAACGATCCAAATTGACAAGCCCTGCTATGC
>CAKTGW010000180.1 GCA_934561725.1 uncultured Oscillospiraceae bacterium | reverse complement strand
CGGTTACTGTCCACTGTGCTGTGGGCGTACGCTGACCGCCATACTCCAGCGGAAAGCGAAACTGGCGCTCAGCGGAGCAGAAATGCGAGCAGCTGAGCGCCGCGGCAAAATCACAATATCCGCCGTCCAACAGCATAGAAGCCAGCGAAAGAGACTCTGCCATAGTGGAGCATGCACCGTAGAGTCCAAAGTAAGGAATATGACTGTCGCGTACAGCGAAGGCAGAGGCAGTACACTGATTCAGCAAATCTCCACCCAGAATATATTGTAAGGATGACAACGGCAGGGACGCCTTGCTGCAGGCAATGGCAAGGGCACGCTTCAGCATGGCGCTCTCTGCTTTTTCCCATGTCTTTTCTCCGAAATAGGCGTCATCACTGATATAGTCGAAGCCAGAGCCCAACGGACCGTCTCCCTCTTTTTTCCCGACTGCTGAGCCTGCAGCGAGAATCACCGGCGGAGAACGGAATGCAACAGTCTGCTTGCCAAGATGTTTTAAATCCATTGCAGATCACCTCCAAGCTATTTTTCCCTTCGTGTGCAAATAATACACAGCTGTATATATAATTTTTGCATAAGCTAAGAGCTCGTGAAATTTGCATATTATGTCAGAATTTGCTATACTATAAAAATCATATAAAGCTTTTATGAAGAGGCGGGCGGCTGATGCATATACAGCAAATTATCCTGACAATTTTTGTTGCTACGATCGGCGGTATGATTTTAAACCACTTTAAGCTTCCGGGAGCCTTACTGCTGGGCAGTATTCTATGTGCGGCGGCATACGGTGTTATTACGGAACAGGCTTACATGGCACCATGGATCAAGGTTTTTGCCCAGACAATAACGGGCGCATATATAGGTTCATTGGCCAGCCGTGATGATATTGCTCATCTGCCGAGAGTTACGTGCCCGCTCATAGAGGTTATGGCTGTTTTTCTGATCGTGAATCTGCTGTGTGGGTATCTGATAACTCTGTTCTCCCCTATTGACCTCTGTACGGGCTTGCTTGCCAGTATGCCCGGTGGTGTGAGTGATGCGGTTCTGATTTCTATGGATATGGGTGCAGATGTAACGAAAGTTGCCGTTATGCAGCTGGTTCGACTGTTTTTTGGAATTGGCATGCTGCCGTTCATTGTACGTTTTACAGATAAAGCACTTCATTCGCGCGATGAATCCATTGATGCCCAGGATAGTACGAGTAGTGTTTCCACGGTCAACAAAGAATCACCTATACATTGGACGATTACGATCATCCTGATTGCAGCGGCTGGCATCAGCGGTAAGCTTTCCGGGATTCCGGCGGGAACGATGTTATTTTCCATGATTGCCATGATGCTGATACGAATGAAGCTTTATGAGAATATTGCTCCGCCCAAACTGGTGCGGCAGACAGCGCAGATTTTAATCGGTGCCTATGTCGGCGCCAGTGTTACACGACGGGAAATCGCTGAGCTGCCATATGTGATCGTACCGATCGTGATCATGCTGGTTTTATTTACGGCAGCATGTATACTGATGGGGCTGCGGTTAAAGAAAAGATATGGTTTTGGGCTGAAGGAAGGCATGCTGTGCCAATCTCCTGCGGGAGTAACCGAAATGGCATTGAT
This sequence comes from uncultured Oscillospiraceae bacterium, assembly GCA_934561725.1. Classification (GTDB taxonomy): domain Bacteria; phylum Bacillota; class Clostridia; order Oscillospirales; family Oscillospiraceae; genus Heteroscillospira. Next base: position 2,023 of record CAKTGW010000180.1, on the reverse strand, counting down.
CGCAGCTGATATGGGAATAGAGAGTACAAATCTGGTCGTTATTCAAATTGGCCGCATGATTGTCGTTATGGGACTTTTTCCGCAAATCATTGCATTTTTGTCATCTTTGGTATAATGCAGAAAAAAATCCGCCTTGTGCATTTCAAACACAGGGCGGATTTTTATATCTGAAGCGATTAACGGACGATCCCTCGTATAAACGGCTTGCGCGTGATCGGTGTCTCAGAAAAAGAGTATGCACTGAACAAAAGTTCCGCAGCTTCCTGAGCGTGCGGAAGATCAGAGGCGTGGATCACGGCCAATATATCTCCCTTCTGCACCGGATCTCCGATCTTTTTGTTCAGGACGACGCCGACAGAGAGATCAATGGCACTTTCTTTTGTGGCACGGCCGCCGCCAAGATGGAGATTGACCATGCCAACTTCATCTGCGCGGATGCCGGTTACATAGCCGTTTGAAGCCGCGTAGACAGGAAGCTTGATCTTTGCATCAGGCAGATGTTCGGGATTATATACATCATCGGCGTTTCCGCCCTGCGCCTCAACAAATTCTGCCAGCTTTTTCAGAGCGCTACCATCCTTGATGCTGTTTTCCAAACGCGTTTTGGCGTCTTCCTCATTTTCGGCGGCTCCGGCAAGAAGCATGATATTGGCTCCCAAAACCAGACACAGCTCCAGAAGCTCGCTGTTGCTTTCGCCTTTCAGGACAGAGATCGCTTCCTTGACTTCCAAGGCATTACCGACAGTGCAGCCAAGCGGCTGATCCATATCTGTAACGACAGCTGCGACATGTTTTCCGGCTTTGCTGCCGACTCTGACCATATCCTGAGCCAGTTGGAAAGCTTCCTCATCTGTTTTCATAAAAGCGCCGGAACCGGTTTTAACATCCAGTACAATGACATCAGCGCCGGAAGCCAGCTTTTTACTCATGATACTGCTGACAATCAGCGGGCGGCTTGAGACTGTGGCTGTGACATCACGCAGTGCGTATAGCTTTTTATCAGCGGGGACAATATCTGCAGTCTGACCTGCAATTGCAAAGCCAACGTTATTGACCGTTTTGAAAAAAGTGTCCATAGACATGGACGTGGAAAGGCCGCGGAAGCTCTCCAGCTTATCTATGGTTCCACCGGTATGTCCAAGGCCGCGGCCGGAAAGCTTGGCCATTTTCACACCCTGTGCGGCCAGCATGGGACAGAGAACCAGCGAGGTCTTATCGCCAACGCCGCCGGTGGAGTGCTTGTCTGCCTTGATACCATGAATGGCACTCAGATCAATAATATCTCCGCTGTGCATCATAGCCATAGTGAGCTCCAGCGTCTCTTCGTCGGTCATTCCGTTAAAATAAATTGCCATCAGCATGGCAGACATTTGATAATCCGGAATTTCGTTTTTAGTATAACCGGAAATCATCCAGTGAATTTCATCGGCTGTTAAAGTTCCGTGGTCTCTTTTTTTGGCAATAAGCTCGCTCATCAGCATATTTATCCGCCTCCTGTCTGTTGCTTTTTATTATAACATAGGGTCGGGCAAAAGTTAAGAACAAAAAATAAAGCGGAAAGCAAATTGCTCTTGTAAGTTCATGTGCGGCCGGTACGGAAAATGCGATATTCTGTACCTTCAATCACGCGCGGCGGAAGCTCAGTGCCCATATGGGCAATCCCCATATGCCGAGGTATAGCGCAGAGTACCTCTCCCCTCTCATTTGTCCATAAAAGTCCCAAAACATCTTGGCGCCAGATAGTTTCGTACTCTTTTTTTTGAGTAGCCTGATCACTTTGTTGGGATGTGAGTACTTCGTTTTGACAGCCTGCGTGGTCTATTTGCTGCGGGAAGCCTGTAAGCTCCTTTGTACTCATCAGCTTTCGCAGACGCATACCGCCATTTTCGGGCTGCATGACGCCCAGATAGCCCTCTCGCCCACAGCCATAGACAGAAAGACGAATAAGCCTGGTCATTCCGGGACAGAACGCATCAAAAACTGTTTTGCCGCCAGCAGTGCTGATACTCAGCTTTCCGACGTT
>CAKTGW010000179.1 GCA_934561725.1 uncultured Oscillospiraceae bacterium | reverse complement strand
ATGTAATCCAGATAGATCGTATTCCAGTCTTCATCTATCTCGTCTGTGGGGTAACGATAGGGCTGAAATTCCGAGTCGGGATCATCCGGATCGGTGGTCGTCCGATAAGAGGCGTAGATCTTCATGCGAGAGGCATCCTCCGGAATATCCACAGGGACGTCCGTGATCTTCTCGCCGTCGTCAAAGGCAACAGCGTCAATCGTTATATATTTGTTCAGTGCAGTGGCGTCCAGAGCATAGTAATTCCAGTCCCAGTCCATTGCATAGGTTTCCAGCATGTTGAAGATGGCCTTTTGGGTCATGCCGGTCTGGCCGCGATAGATCTGGGCATTGAGGAAGGAGCCCTGTTGCATGTAGAACTGCACCCAGGCTCCGGCAGTATTCTCGTCATAGGGATTGTCGGCAGCGGAGGAAATGATCTTGTCCTCGCTGGGGGCAATGGCGCTGTTGCCATAGCCGGGAACCGGCTCGGGATCGATAGAGGGAGCGGGAGTTACAGCGGAGCTGCCGCCGTTATCGTCGGACTCGGCAGGGGTGTCTCCGCCGGGGATGATCACGCCGCCGGAGCTGTTGCCGTTGTTATCGTTGCTGCCGTCATCATTGCCGCCGGGCTTTGTATTACCGGAGATGATCAGATCGGCATCCTCGGGGCGGTCGGTGATCTCATAGATATCGCCGGATACGGGACCGTCGGCAGGGCCGGCCTCGCCGCCCTGTATCAGGTTCCCGCCGGTGATGCCGTTTCCGCTGTCGATCAGCGCCTTGTCGTGACCGAAAAGGTAGCCGGAATTCTGCCCGGGCTGGGTGGTATTCTGGCTCTTGTCTTCCTGCTCCCAGAAGGAACTGTCTCCGTTGCCGGAGCTGTTTTCCAGACCGGAGGCACTGTCACTGTCCGGAAAAAGGATCTGATTGCTCAAGAGAGCGCGGTCAGACGTAAAGGGGTTAAAGCCGGTCCCGGCCTGATAATCGGCCGCAATGCGCACTGTACAGGCCGTAACGGCCGCCGTTGCCAGAACGGCAGTAAGCGCTTTGCGCACTTTTTTATTCATGCGTTTCTTTCTCCTTTTCACGCATAATGGACTGTAGCATATGCCACAGGGCATCAAAGTCAATGGGCTTGGCCAGATGGCCGTTCATACCGGCCTCACGGGAGAGCCGCTCGTCTTCAACGAAAGCGTCTGCCGAGAGGGCAAAGATGGGGATAGAGGCGGCGTCCGGACGGTTCAGCGTACGGATCTTGCGGGTAGCGGCGCGGCCGTCCATAACGGGCATCTGAATATCCATAAGAATAACATCGTAATAACCGGCGGGCTGGGCGGAGAAGCGCTCCACGGCCTTCTGTCCGTTCTCGGCCACATCCACCTGGGCGCCCTTCTGAGTCAGCAACTCCACAGCAATCATGGCGTTGACCTCGTTGTCCTCAGCCATGAGGATACGGCAGGGGAAATCCTTGGCGGGTGCGCTTTCGGGCTGAGCGGCTTCATCAGCCTGTGCCTCGGCCGGAGCCTCGGTGATGGGCAGAGAAAGGATCATGGAGAAGTCAGAGCCCTTTCCGGGCAGGCTTTCCACTACGATCTCACCGCCCATGAGCTTGACCAGCTGATCGGAGATAGCCATGCCCAGACCGGTACCGCCGAAGCGGCGGGTGGTGCTGGCGTCCTCCTGCTCAAAGGGACGGAAAATACGGCTGATAAATTCCGGATTCATGCCAATACCGGTATCGTGCACGCGGATGAGCAGATCCACGGAATCTCCGCACAGCATCATCTGGCGGAAGGTGACGGTCACCTCGCCCTCACTGGTGAACTTAACGGCGTTGGACAGGAAGTTGATCACGACCTGGCCCAGACGCAGCTCATCACCGATGACCCAGTCCACGGTCAGCTCTTCAAAATTGACTTCATAACGGATGCCCTTGGCGTCCAGTGTTTTGGCAAACATATCATAGAGCTTCTGGCCGAAGGCACGGAGACTGAAGGGAATGTTTTCCAGCTCGACCTTGCCCGCTTCAATACGGGACATATCCAGAATGTCGTTGATCAGGCTGAGCAGATGCGCGGCCAGTTCATCGGCACGGGTGAGGTATTGCACGGCAGGATGCCCGGGAGCGAGCTTGTTCTCGGCAAGCGTGAGCATACCGGTGATGCCGTTCATGGGCGTGCGGATCTCGTGGGACATGCGGAACAGGAAGCTGCTCTTGAACTGGCTGGCCTCCTCGCTCTTCTTCAGGCGGGCCTGATAGGCTTCCTCCCGTTGGCGCTCCTCCGTTACCAGACGGAAGATCAGCAGATCATATACGCCGTCCTGGCAGCGGTGCGCCAGAGCCTGGAACCACTGGCCGTTCAGCATCTCCAGCTGAACGCTCAGGGGAGAGGTGCCGTCCCAGCTGCGGTAATCAGTCCAAAAGCGGCGGCCCTCATCCGGTTCGCGCAGCCGAGAAAGCAGATTTGCCACATCATCCTGCAGGCGCTGAAGGGTGATCCCCAGCAGCTTCTGGGTATCGCCGGCAATATAGACCGGCATCAGATCCTTGCGGCGCATGACCACGCAGACTTCGTCAGCCTGATTTGAGAGCTCGCGCAGCAGAAGATGCTCCATCTGCGGCGTATTCACGGCGGCTTCGCGGACACGGGGCTGCCGCGGGGCGCTGTACTCAGCAGGTATACAGCAAAGACCAGCTCAATACAGGCGATCAGGATCAGATAAAAATGTTCGCCCAGCACAGCGAGCAGATCAGATAGCATTGTGTTCATAGGGCGAACCTCCATGACTGCGCACAGCACCGGTACGACTGTGCGCAATTTGTTTCGTATGTGATATACAAGATTTTCCAAATATAATTTTATAAGTATAACAAATTATGCTTTCATTATATAATAAAAAGTAAATAAGGCAACTGATAACGTCAAAAAACGTTAAAATTTTGCTAAAAAAGTTGAAATATAGCCGTAATATAATACGAATTCACCTATTAAGCAAATCTGAAAAGGACCTGTGTGCGTGTCAGACGGACAGAATGCGCCGGATTATAATGTACGATTATCTGCCGGAAGCGTGCGGAAAGCGGAAAACAGAGAGCAAAGAGCAATGATATAAATTGAAATTATCATGTTCTCAGAATTTAAAATGAGCATTTTGTGTATAAAACATAGATTTGAATTTGATTTTTATGGGGAAATGTGGTATATATCATAGTGTGTCAATGCGGGAACGCACAGCCGGAGACCTTGATGAGCAATCATCATGCCTGCTTATGGCGGCTGGGGTGTTCAATTGTTTCGTTGACAAACAGCCGTTTGCAGATTATAATACCTTTGATACCATTTCATATGGCATTTTGTGCATATAAACAACAGCTTGCGGCTGTAGCATGCATCGGCGGCGGAGCCGCCAGTGGAAAAATTTTATTGAGAGGCAGTTGAACAACCAATGAAATTCCTGTTTGCGCCCGACTCCTTCAAGGGCAGCTTGAGCTCGAAGGATATCATCCGTCTCCTCACCGAAGAAGCCGAGAAAATTTTCCCCGGCTGCGAGTGCGTCTCTGTTCCCATGGCAGACGGCGGCGAGGGCACGATGGAAGTGCTTGTTGACATCAACAACGGCAAATTTGTTACTGTACCCGTAAAGGGACCCCTCTTTGAGGATGTAGA
>CAKTGW010000178.1 GCA_934561725.1 uncultured Oscillospiraceae bacterium | reverse complement strand
GCTTTACGGTTGCGGAAAGCTGCCGTACGGCGGACGGACACGGCGGCTCTACGCGGCTGAAGCTGGTGAGGGAGGAATGAATATGTGGCTCAGTGAGCAGATGAAATTCGGGGGAGAGCGGCCGGCCGCTGCGGCAGAAACCGGGCAGGTGAGTATGGGCGGAGCCAGCATTGCGGTCGTAACTCAGGGAGAGCGCCGCGGTCTGAGTCTGGCGCTTCCCGGCGGATTTCGCTGGCGGCCTGCACTGGGACAAAGAGTCCTGGTGCTGCACAGCGAGGACGGGGAGGAGATCGTAGCAGGTGTTCTGACGGATACGGGGGCAGGGCTGGAAAACGGAGAATTGGAGATACAGGGTGAAAAGTGCAGTATCCGTTTGGATCGCCGGGGACGGATCACGATATCCGGACAGCAGGTATGTCTGACCGGCGGCGTGGAGATATCCGGCGGGCTGACGGTGGACGGAGAGCCTTATATACCCTGCAAATGCACGGGAGGTCTGCTCTGATGGCACTGCGGTTGGAAAATGGAGACTATGTTAAAACGGCTTTTCATGACCTGGAGTAGCTTACGGCGGCAGAGGAAGAGGCGCAGAGGCTGATGCTTCGTCTGCGGGCACGGCGCGGCGGCTTTGCTCTGCTTCCGGAATATGGCAGCCGCCTGTATATGCTGCCGTCGAAAAAGCCGGGGGATAGAGTCCTGTGCGCACGGCAGTATATCGCCGAGGCGCTGAATGGGGAAAATGCCGTTCTGGAGGATCTGCACATCAGAGAGCAGGGGGACAGCCTGCTTCTGGAGATAGAGCTGCGCTGCGGGGATGGGCAGATAAGCATCACAACAGAAGTGTGAGGTGGATAATGAGGACGATCGAAGAAATCTATGGGGAGTTGACTGCGGCCTATGAGGCGGCCGGAAATGTGGTCCTGCGGGATGGCGGAGATATGGCGCTGCGCCTGCGGACAGTGGCTGCGCAGATCTTTGCACTGGAGAAGCAGCTGGAATATTCGCGTGCGCAGGCGTTTCCGCAGACGGCAGAGGGCGTATTTCTGGATCGCCATGCAGAGATTCGCGGATTGCAGCGCATGGGCGGCAGCTGCGCCGGAGGGAGGATCCGCTTTTTTGTAGAGGAGTCCGCAGCGACGGATATTCCCATAGAGAAGGGCGTTGTGTGTACGGATATGAGCGGCACACAGTTTATCACAACGGAAAGCGGCCTGATCCCGTCGGGCGGGCTTTACTGTGAGGTGGACTGCTCCGCCCGGGAGCCGGGAGAGTCGGGCAATGTGCCGATGGGGGCGGTATGCTGTATGCCATTGCCGCCGGTGGGTGTATCCGGCTGCCGGAATCCCGGGCCGATGACCGGCGGCAGCAGTGGAGAGAGCGACGAGAGCCTGCGGCAGAGGGTCCTGCACAGCTACAGCAGTCTGCCCAACGGTGCGAACATCGCCTATTACGAGGAGCAGGCCAAAAGCGTCAACGGTGTCTATGCCGTGCAGGTGCTGCCCCGCCGCCGGGGCGTAGGGACCGTGGATGTGATCGTTGCGTCGCAAGAGGGAATACCGCAGCAGGGCGTGCTTGACGAAGTGGAGGCGAGACTGAAGCGGCAGAGGGAAATCTGCGTGGATATTTCCGTACAGGCTCCGGTCGAGCAGAGAGTGGACTTGACGATCCGGCTTTCCGGCGAAAAAGAGACTCAGATGAAAGTGCAGGAGGCGCTTGAAGCATATTTTGATGGTGCACTGCTGGGAAAAAGCGTGCTGTTGGCCAAGCTGAATGCCATTGTGTTCGGCACAGAGGGCGTGGAAAACTGCCGTATTGATTTGCCGGAGGCAGACGTTCCCGGAGCGGAGGGTGTTCTTCCGGTTTTGGGTACAGTGCAGTTTGCGGAAATGGAGAAGTAAGACGATGGGCTATGCTGAATATATGCGTGATCTTTTGCGTCCGCTGGGGATCTATAGTCTGGAGGGCGGACTTTCGGGTGCGGAGCTGGACGTTATAGGACAGAGTCTGGATAAGCTGGCAGCGCAGGCGGACAGAGCAGAGCGGGAGGCGCTGCTGGCCACCGCAGAGGCAGAAGGGCTGGCGGCCTGGGAGGCGCTGTTCCCATACAGGCCGCTGCGAGAAGAGTGTACCGACCGGCGGGCGGCGGTGGGGGCGCTGCTCCGTATTGACGGGCACAGCTTTACGCCGGAGGCATTGGCGGACACAGTGCGCGGCTCAGGCTTTCGGGCAGTGGTAGAAGAGGGACCCGGTGCCATGACCATAACCGTGCGTTTTCCGGATGTGCGCGGGCAGCCTGCGGATTTTGACGAGGTATCCCGCAGGATCAGCGAGATATTGCCCTGCCATCTGAATATTGCATATGTCTTTCGGTATCCGTTCTGGCATGAGGTGGATGCTTGTGCGCTTACCTGGGCGCAGTTGGATACACTGGCTCTGAGCTGGAGAGCGTTTGAGGGATACCCATTCAGTGAAAAATAAAACAGAAACGCCGCAGATTCATATCGAATCTGCGGCGTTGTCTTTATTGCCGGTCAGCGGCCGGGGAGCGGCGGGCGGCGGCTTAGCAGGACCTTGCCAAAGCAGAAAACAGTGATGCCGCTGCCGGCGGGAATGGTGCTGTCGGCATCAGCGCGGGCGCGGTTCAGGGAGAACAGATAGATATTTCCGCAGCTGTCCTCACAGTACTGCTTACATTTGATATCGCCGTCTACGAAGAACAGGCCCACATCTCCGTCTGTCAGCTGAGAATTACGGCTGACCAGAACAATGCTGCCATCGGCAATGTAAGGCTCCATACTGTCGCCTTGGATACGGGCGGCAAAGTCTGCCCGGGAATCGGCGGAGACCTCGTAGTCCTCGTAATCCTCGCCCAGAGCGGGGTTGGCATAGCCGGCGGCGGCAGGTGTGGCATAGAGCGGGATCACCCGGACAGGCTTGGCCTCCCGGGGCTGCTGCGCACAGATCCGTTCATATTCACAGTTGAGCACAAGGTCTGTCAGCTGGCGGCCGTGCTCATCCAGTGCCCGGTATTTTTTCAGAAAGCCCAGTTCATTGAGCTCGGGCAGACCTGCGGAGTGCTGGCTGCCGTAAAACAGCTCTACCGGAATGTCCAGCTCGCTGCAGATCTTGAGGAGAACATCGAAATCAATTTTATTGGTATCGCGCTTGATGATACTGTACAGTGTCTGCGCACTGACGCCAATGCGTCGTGAAAGCTCGCTTACGTTCATGCTGCGTTCTTCAAGAATGCTCTTGAGCTTGGAACCGATCATGGATATGCACCTCCGTGTGATGTTATGATATCATATTGCCCATGCTTGTCAAGAAAATATTATGAAAATGCGTAAAATTCTCTTGATAAATTATGAAAAAGAATATATTATAAAGACAAAGTTACGCAAAAGCATAAGGGGGCTAAGGGAATGTATCGTTGTTGTCCCGAGATGCCGGCCATCCGCCGGATGCTGGAGACCGGTGAGCCGGGATATGGTTTTAGGGAAGAGTTGATCTATAAAAGAAGAGGCCGGCAGGCCCTGCGGCAGAGCTTGTCGGCTGCGTCGGAAAGCAAGAGGTCTTGTTTCGGAGAAATAAAAAATCACCGCTGCCTAAGCAACGGTGATTGGTGGGGGAAGATGGATTCGAACCATCGAAGTC
>CAKTGW010000177.1 GCA_934561725.1 uncultured Oscillospiraceae bacterium | reverse complement strand
CTCCAGCTTAGCCAGAACCTTGGCCTCCAGTCCCTCTTCCTTCTCGATGTGAACCAACTCCAGCAGTGGGGTCTTGCCGATCAACTGATCAGCGGATGTATAAATCTTGCTCATAATAAATTCCTCCTGAAATGTTATTATAATTGTTTTTTTATGCTCTGGTGTTTGACGGGTATCCTATCGGCAGCACCGACATCGGAGGAACAGGCTGTATTTCATCTTAATACCAACTTTTCGTGTAGGTTTATATGGATTATAACTTGGCGCCGCAACTTTGTCAATAGTTTCATGCAAAATATTTTTGTTGATTTTCCTATTTACCATGTTATATAATAGGTTTATTCTTAAGGAAGTGAAAAATATGCTGATTTCAACAAAAGGGCGCTATGCGCTGCGGGTTATGATCGATTTGGCAGAACATCAGACAGCGGGATTTATCCCTCTGAAAGTCATTGCAGAGCGGCAAGGAATTTCGGAAAAATACTTAGAGAGCATCATCAAACTGCTGGTGCGGGCCAAACTGCTGAACGGTCTGAGAGGCAAGGGCGGCGGTTATCAGCTGACAAAAACGCCTGAGCAATATACAGTCGGCAGCATTCTGCGTCTAACGGAAGATTCAATGGCACCGGTATCCTGCCTGGAGGCCGGAGCTGATGTCTGTCCCCGGGCGGCAGAGTGCCGCACGCTCTCTCTATGGCAGGGATTGGACAAAGTCATCAATGACTATCTGGACAATATCACCTTGGCTGATTTGATGCACAGCGATTCCGACGGATACAACTATGTGATCTGAGCTGCACCCTTGTTTCTAAAAAAGATGTCTGCCCATTGGCGCAGTATTCTGCCTTTTTCAAGGGGAAAGAACGCGAAAATCTGTTGCCAAAGCAGTGCGGTAAAGCAACAAAGAAAGTGCCGGGAATCGTTGATTCTCGGCACTTTTTGGCACCCACGAGAGGATTCGAACCTCCGACCTATCGCTTAGGAGGCGATCGCTGCTATCCAGCTGAGCTACGTGGGCGTATACACGATATTCAGTTGTTTTCGCTCGATATTCACAAAAAGTCGGGTGGTCTACCCTCAGCTTAGGAGGGGGACGCTCTATCCAACTGAGCTACGTGGGCATATATAAAATATTTTACATTAAAGCCTGTAGAATGTCAAGCCGAGGGAATTGTGCACCCATATGTGTCATATATTATAATATGAGAGGAATACAGCACTTTTAGATATGTGAAAAAAATATCATTTACATTATTAAATACTTGAATATACCATTCAAAAATGCTATACTCTTCATGCAATCTCAAAATTGCGCTGCACAGCGAAGAGTAAAGCAAAACGAAGAATTGAGGAGTGAAGAACTGTCATGGAAAACTACATCTGGTTAGGCTTTGCCGGTGCGCTTCTGGCACTGGTTTTTGCCGTTGTACAGAGCCGCAGAGTCATGTCATTCTCTGAGGGAACCGAGACCATGCAGAAAATTGCGGCGTCTATCCGTGAGGGCGCCAACGCCTATCTGAAGCACCAGTATACCACAGTATTCAAGGTGTTTGTGGTGGTATTTGCGGTCCTGCTGGTCATGGCCTTTGCCACCGGCGGAGAAATGCTCTCTAAATTTACCCCCTTTGCCTTTTTGACCGGCGGTGTCTGGTCCATGCTGGCCGGCTTTGTGGGCATGAAAATCGCTACGAATTCCAATGCGCGCACGGCGCAGGCGGCCTCGGAGAGCCTGAACAAGGGGCTGCGGGTGGCATTTTCTTCCGGCAGCGTCATGGGCTTTACCGTGGTTGGCCTGGGCCTTCTGGACATTTCCCTCTGGTTTGTGATCCTCCGCTATGTTGCCGGTATTGACGATCCTGTGGCTCTGGGGAACATTATGGTCATGAACGGCATGGGCGCTTCCTTTATGGCGCTGTTTGCCCGTGTGGGCGGCGGTATTTATACTAAGGCGGCCGATGTGGGCGCAGACCTTGTGGGCAAGGTGGAGGCTGGGATCCCGGAGGATGACCCCCGCAATCCCGCGACGATTGCCGATAACGTAGGCGATAACGTAGGCGATGTGGCCGGTATGGGTGCGGATCTGTATGAGAGCTATGTCGGTTCCATTCTGGCTACCTTTGCTCTGGGCGCCAGCGCCGGCTATGGCTGGAAGGGAATGGTTCTGCCCATGCTGCTGGCAGTGTGCGGCATTATTTGCTCCATTCTGGGCTCTTTCCTGGTCAAGACAAAGGAAAATGCCACACAGGAATCTCTTCTGAAAAGCCTGCGTACCGGTACCTATACGGCTGCAATCCTGGCGGCTGTGCTTGCCGCACCGCTCACCTGGTTCGTTCTGGGCAGCTGGGGTGTTTATGTAGCCATCCTCTGCGGACTGATCGGCGGCTGCGCTATCGGCTACTTTACCGAGTACTATACGTCCGATACCTATAAGCCTACACAGGAGCTGGCGGCTGCATCCGAGACCGGCTCGGCCACTGTGATCATCGGCGGCATCTCACTGGGACTGAAGTCCACCGTGGCCTCTATCCTCATTGTTGCCGCGGCAATCCTGATCAGCTTTTTTGCTTCCAACGGTGCTGCATCCTTTAACGAGGGACTGTATGGCATCGGCATTGCCGGTGTGGGTATGCTGTCCACACTGGGTATCACACTGGCCACTGATGCATATGGCCCCGTGGCGGACAACGCCGGCGGAATCGCAGAGATGAGCGGTATGCCTGAGGAGGTCCGTGAGCGTACCGATGCTCTGGACAGTCTGGGCAACACAACGGCGGCAACCGGCAAGGGCTTTGCGATCGGCTCTGCTTCCTTGACAGCTCTGGCGCTGCTGGTGAGCTATGTGAACATTGTGCAGACCAAAACACCTGAGACTTTGGATCTGACGCTGACCAACCCCTTGATGCTGGTGGGACTGTTTATCGGAGCCATGCTGACCTTTGTGTTCTCTGCATATACGATGAGTGCTGTACAGACGGCAGCTCAGTCCATTGTGGTGGAGGTCCGCCGCCAGTTCCGCGAGATCCCCGGCATCATGGAATATAAGGCCGATCCCGACTATGCCAGCTGTGTGGCACTGTGTACCCGGGGTGCGCTGAAGGAGATGGTCAAACCGGCTCTGCTGGCGATCATCGTACCTATCCTGAGCGGCCTGATCCTGGGCCCCATCGGCGTGGTGGGACTGCTGGGCGGCGTTTCTGTTACCGGCTTTGCCATGGCGGTATTCATGTCCAACGCCGGCGGCGCATGGGACAATGCCAAAAAATATATTGAATCCGGCCATCATGGCGGCAAGGGCAGCGAGTGCCATAAGGCGGCCGTAGTGGGCGACACGGTAGGTGATCCCTTCAAGGATACATCCGGCCCCAGCCTGAACATTTTGATCAAGCTCTGCTCCACTGTGTCTATCGTATTCTCCGGACTGATCCTGGCATTTTCTCTGTTTTAATTCGATCGCGCATAGCAGCTTCAAAGGCGGCGAACATACTGTTCGCCGCCTTTTTTACGGACAAATTCTGCGCAGTGCCGGTCGATTTGGCCGGCATGCTGCCCGATGCGGGCTGAAAACGCAAAAAGTCGTTGGTTTTTGCATTTTGCCTCTTGTAAAGTTCAGGAAATTTGTTAAAATGATAAAGCGTGCCCTGTGGGCGTGCAAAAAAAGA
>CAKTGW010000176.1 GCA_934561725.1 uncultured Oscillospiraceae bacterium | reverse complement strand
CTGGAGTGGCTCCAGCGTGCGTTGGAGCTTCCGGAGCTGCCAAGACGCATAGAGGCATTCGATGTTTCCAACCTGGGGAATTTTGGCATAGTAGCCGCCATGACAGTGTTTCAGGACGGAAAACCGCTGAAACGGGATTACCGCAAATTCAAGATCCGGGAGACGGCCACACAGGATGATTATCTTAGTATGCGCGAGGCTGTTTCCCGGCGGTTCAAGCGCTGGAAGGACGGCGACGAGGGCTTCAAGAACCTGCCGGATCTTCTGTTGATCGACGGAGGAGCTGTTCATGCCGGTGCAGCCAAAGAAGAGCTTTTAGCGCTGGAAATCAGCGTGCCTGTGTACGGCATGGTGAAGGATGACCGGCACCGTACCCGCGCATTGCAGGAACCGGGCGGCAGAGAAATCGGCATTACAGCTATTCCGGCTGTGTTTGCTCTGATCGGCAATATTCAGGAGGAGACGCACAGATTTGCCATTGAATATCAGCGCTCTCTCCGCAAGGGGACGATCGGCTCGGTGCTCGATGAGATCCCGGGCGTGGGCGAAAAGCGCCGGAATGATCTGCTGAAGGCGTTTAAAACTGTTTCGGCTCTAAAGACGGCCACAGTGGAGCAGCTGAATCTGGTGGTCCCGCGCAATGCGGCACAGGCAATATACAACTATTTTCATTCTGCCGAAAGTGATGGTGAAAAAATTTGAGAGTGATTACCGGTACTGCCCGCGGGCGCCGGCTGCGCGAACCCGAGGGAATGGATATCCGGCCTACAACGGACAAGGTAAAAGAATCCATTTTTAATATTGTGCAGTTTGATGTTGAGGGGCGGCGTGTTCTGGATCTCTTTGCCGGGACCGGACAGCTTGGAATAGAAGCGGCCAGCCGCGGCGCGGAGAGCGTGACCTTTGTGGACAGCAGCCGTGCAGCCGTGCGGCTGGTTCGGGAAAATCTGGACAAGTGCGGCTTGACAGGGCAGGTGCACCAGACCGATGCTCTGCATTTTCTGGAAGGCTGCGGCAGGTATGATCTGATTTTTGCGGATCCCCCTTATGACAGCGGACTGTATGAGCAGGTGATGGACGCTGTAATTGCGTTTGACATCCTGCCGGAAGGTGGTATAATTGTCTGCGAAAGCAGGCATGAAACTGTATTGTCTGAGCGCCCGGGGTTCCGGCGCCGGGAATACCTCTATGGAAAAGTCCGGCTTACCGTCTATACGAAAGAGGCAAAGTAAAAATATGGCAACTGCAATTTACCCGGGCAGCTTCGATCCCATCACTTTGGGACATTTGAATATTATCAAGCGGGCAGCGCAGACCTTCGACCGGGTCGTGGTCTGCGTCATGGTCAACAGCGGAAAGTGTACGCCCATGTTTACGCTTCCTGAGCGCGTGGAACTGATCAAACGCGTGGTGGCCCGTTTTCCTAATGTGGATGTGGACTGCTCGGGCGATCTGCTGGCCGAATATGCAAAGAAATATGAGCGGCCGGTCATCGTTAAGGGACTGCGTGCGATTTCGGATTTTGAATCGGAGTTTCAAATGGCGCTGATCAATAAGAAGCTGAATGGTGAGCTGGAGACCTGCTTTATGGCAGCAAGTGAAAAATATACATATCTCAGCTCCACAATCGTAAAAGAGCTGGGCAAATATGGTGCGGATCTGGCCGAGTTTGTGCCGGTTGAGATCCTGGAAGATGTGCAGAAGAAAACAAAGGAGCTGAGATAAGCATGGAAAACGATGTCCTTGAAATGCTGGAAAACCTGTATGCAATGGTCAGCGAGGCCTGGGGCGTTCCTCTTGGAAATGACAAATGCATTATTGAGCGTGAACGTGTTCTCAATATCCTTGATGATGTGAAAACAAATCTGCCGGTGGAGCTGGCTGAGGCCAAACGGCTGGTTTCTGCCAAGGAGGAATTCATCAGCAGCGCCAAGCGAGAGGCTGAGTCTATCCGCAAGCTTGCTGAGGAGCGGGCGCGGCATATGGTCGAAGAGCAGGAGATCATGCGGGAGGCTAACAGCCAGAGTAAGCAGATCCTTGCAGAGGCAGAGGCCAAGTCCCGCGAAATGGTCGAAAACGCGCAGAGCCGCAGCGCAGAGCTGCGCCGCGTGGCTTGGGAATATGTTGACAGCGCTCTGCGTGAAACGGAAACTACTGTGAATACGGCACTGAATTCCATCAGTACCGTGCGGAACAAATTTGCATCCTACAGTATGCCGGATACAGTAGCACCTGCCGCGCCGGAGATTCCTGTGCTCAAGCCGGAGGACATCCCCGAAGAACTCCGTGATGCAGATGAAGCTCAGAATTGAAAAATCAGATAGCAGCCGGATCCATTTTTTGGATCCGGCTGTTTTTATATTTGCTGATCTGTGTATGGCGAAGGGACGGATGGAGTCAGCAGTTCTGACAGTACGTCGAAAAACAGCTGAAAAAAGGGGATATCCATACTTGATTTTTCCGCATCAGGCCTTTATAATTAAATCGTTAGTGGTGAAAAGTGGTGTAAATAGCCATTAGATAACCATGATTGTGGAGGTGACAGGCATGACAGGAGAATATCAGCACACACTGGACTCCAAGGGCCGGCTGTTCATACCGGCGAAGCTTCGCGAAAAGCTGGGTGGGGAGTTTTATGTGACGATCTCTATGGATAAGTGCCTGTCTGTTTATTCCGGTGAGAGCTGGAAAAATTTTTCTGACCGCGTAGATGCCATGAGCTATGTGCAGCAGCGCCGTATGCGTCCGCTGTTTGTGTATGCCGCACGGACAGAGCTGGACAATCAGGGGCGTATTCTATTGCCGCAGAATTTGCGCGCCTTTGCCGGTCTGACCAAGAATGTGACTATCGTCGGCTGCAATAACCATGCAGAGCTTTGGGATAGCGAGGCCTGGCAGCAGGTGGCTCAGGCCGAGATCACACCTGAAAATATTGCGGCGGTCATGGAGGAGTTGAAGATTTGACGGAGTTCAAGCATTATTCGGTCCTGCTCAATGAATGTATTGAGAGTCTGGAGATCAAACCGGATGGCATATACATTGACGGAACCTTGGGGATGGGCGGCCATTCTCTGGAGATTGCCAAACGGTTGGGGCCTTCCGGACGGCTGATCTCCATTGACCGGGATCAGCGCGCCATTGAGCGTGCCGGCGCCCGTTTGGCGGAATATATGGATCGGGTCACACTGGTGCATGGCAATTTCCGGGATCTGGGCGCAATCATGGATGCCCAGAACGTGGAGCGCGCAGATGGAATGCTGTTTGATCTGGGCGTCTCTTCTCCGCAGCTGGACGAATCGGAACGCGGCTTCTCCTACATGGCGGATGCACCTCTGGATATGCGCATGGATGAGAGCGAAGTGCTTACAGCCAAAATCATTGTGAATACCTGGCCGGAGGAACGGCTGAAACGCATTCTCTATGATTTCGGTGAAGAGCGTTTTGCGCCGCGGATCGCGGCGGCAATCGTACGCCAGAGACAGCTTCATGAAATTGAAACGACGCAGCAGCTGGTAGAGGTGATCCGCAGCGCTATGCCGGGACATGCTCTTCGTGAGAAACAGCATCCGGCCAAACGCAGCTTTCAGGCGATCCGTATCGCGGTAAACGACGAACTGGAAGCCGTGTCTGAGATGCTGTCCACGGCGATGGATCGCTTGGCCCCGGGTGGGATCCTTGCGGTGATCAGCTT
>CAKTGW010000175.1 GCA_934561725.1 uncultured Oscillospiraceae bacterium | reverse complement strand
CTCATTTTGGCTCCGTTTTCAATCTGGGGCAGGTATTCCTCTCCTAAAATTGCCTGGAACGTGCCGATTTGAACATGGAATGTCGCCATCCATGGCATCGAGTCACCAATCATTGCACCAGCCCAAACCGCATAGGATGCCAAAGCAGGGTGAAATCCAACCTGCGCTGCCAGTGAAAACATCAGTGCGGAGCAAATGAGCGGAGACATTGCACCCGGCCCCATTGCTGAAATAAGGATACACATCGCATATCCGATAAGCGGAAACCATTTGCTTCGGCTCCGGTTGGCATAAATGATTCTTTGAGCAACATTGCGCATGACGCCGGCTTTATTGGCAAATCCATAAAATAACGTGGTAATAAGCAAATTAAAGAATAGTGATACCGGGAAATTTTTTGTGATGGATTCTGTGACAGTTTCACCGCAGATAAATAGAGCAATGCCAAGTGCTGCAACTATGCCTAATATTCCGAAATTTATATTTTTCTTGATGCCGACTGCAATGATTACTCCAATAATGCAAAAGAAGGTCAACGTTAATTCCATATGATCTGATTCCTTTCACAGTAATCTGTTACCACGCTATTACTAAGGCGTAGCTGAAAACAAAGAAAATGGCGGATATTTCGCAAACACAAGCAGGATTCCAAGGCACTTTAACGCAGAATCCGGCTGTGTTTGTAGAAATAAACGATATTTTCGACTTTTCAGATACGCCCTAAGGTTGACCATATCTGCCTCCTCAAAGCATGGCAAGCAGATACAGCCAACCCCAGCGTGTTCATTTAAGCAGCATCTTTCTGAATGCAGGCGATTTTTTTGCGAAGAATGGTGAAATAGATAACCAGGCCCAAAACCGGCGGAATTGCAAACAGCACAAAGGTGGTCTGATAACCAAACGTATCTGCCACAAGACCACCAATTACATTCGTTGCAATTTGAGAAACATTGGCAGACAGCAGATAGGTACTGATTGCTAGGCTTGCCCGTTCAGGAGTGGTAATCTTGGCTGCCGTAGAATTCAGTGCAGGGTACGTTGCGCTATGTCCGATCGCGTACAGAACGCCCGCAGCGGCGAACAGAATCGGCTGGTTGCAGTAGGCGATGATCAGCTGTGTTGCAACCAGGCCCAGGTAGCCGACAACCAGAATCGGGCCAACGCCAAACATATCGGTGATCACACCGCTGATAAATTTCATAAAAACTGCGCAGGCCGCATAAACCGTCATCAGCGTGACGATGTCACCGCCGGAGATTTCGCCCCAAAGCAAGCCATACGTGTTGACCAAGTGATAAGTGCAGCCCGTAAAGCAGCCTGCAAAAAAGACCGGGAGTGCTTCGACACAAATCAGGGAAGAGAAAATGCCGCCGCCAGTTTTGAGTTTCTTGACTTCCTTCTTTGCAGGAACATTGGTGTTATCTACTTTGATAAAGAGGCCAAAGATCGTTGCTGCCAGGAAGAGTGCTGCACAGACAAGATAGGTAAACGTGGGGCCATACTGATTGAAGAGGGTTTTATACATATTGGGGGTGAATACGGTTGCCAGCGCGGACATACACTGGCTGATGGCAATTCCGCTTGTGAGAATGCTGATTTTCACCGTCGAATGAATCAGGGAGCTGAGAACAGCCACTGCCAGATAGAACCCTACACCGCGGACAAATTGTGCCACGCAGTAAAATGCAAGGTTCCCAGAAAATGCATAGCAAACACATGCAATACCGCGGATGATCATTGTGATAATCCACATCTTTTTTGCACCGATCTTGCTGCAGGACAAGCCGGACAACGGCGTCAGGAGAAAACCCATAACCGTCTGTGCGGTGTTGATTATACCGATCAACGTGGCGGAAGCACCCAGGGATACCGCCAGAGGGCTGGTACAAAGCAGACTCAGATGGTTTGCCATGGACATAAAGAAGCAGGAAATCAGCAAAAAGATGTAGGCTGGTTTAATTAGCTCTTTAATATCTGAAAATTTGAACTTCATGATTTGCCTCCTATAGAATCACTTCAATTTGTGCGGGGGGTTAATCTCAAAAACATCGCGGATCGCCATTCTAATGGTTTCGTCACCACATAGCATGTCATGTTTTCCATGTACGGGAAAGAATTTGTGCGTAAGCCCAAGCTGATCCAAGTAATCTGCAAATTCTTTGCACAGTGCGTAGCCATAGTCTTCCTGCCCGCAAGATGTATAATATTTGGTTTTTACATCTTCCTTTTCAGAAAGCAGTTTTGCCAAATGCAGCAGATCATTTTCCGTTCCGTACATCTCGTCAATGCGGCCCAGGGTATAGTTTTCCTTAACTCCCGGCGTGATTCCCATGGAGCTGGCCAGCTGCCGCATTTTTACAGAGTCTTTTGCGCCAGACATCCCAAAGCATGCCGCAAACTTATCGGGATTGCGCAATCCAATTTTCATTGCACAATATCCGCCCATCGAAAATCCTGCGATGAAATTGTCCTCACGTTCAGGAGATGCATGGAATAACCGCTGCGCTACCAGCATGACTTCCTGTGTAACGTAATCATAAAATGCATCCCCATATACCGTGTTAGCGCACCAAGACGCTTCCAGATCGGCTGAGACCAACATCAGTTGTTTTTCTTGGGCATAAGTCTCTACCATCGTTGTATGGAACCATGACCGGGAATCATGGCTTCCGCCGTGCATCAGATAAAGCACGGGAAACACAATATCAGCAGGATAGGTTTCCTCCAGCGTTGCGCCCTTCCGGTCTAAACTGGGGATAAAAATAGAAGTTGTTGTATGGCGCCCAAGAATTTTAGATCTGAAATTATATTCTAAATAGCCCATGATCCACTCCTGTTATACGTCAAATCTCTTGAATACCGACAGAAATCTGGTACCACTGCATACGTTTGGGATTCAGGATTTTTGCGCTGGATTTCCTCTCCCGTAGGGCTTGATTCGCTTGATCGACAAAAGCATGCATATCTGTGTTATGCGAAAAAGCCACTTCGTGATGAATTGGCAGGGCAATCGTTCCGCCTAACCGATCCACCTCATCCGCAAATTCCTCAGCTTCCGCAAATACCATCCGCTGACGGAGAAGCAGATCCGGGCCATTAATCCGCCATGCTTCTGCAAGGTTGGCAATGTCTGTTCCAGCGGCAAAACCGATTTTGAAGCGATTATGCAATGTAAACAAGAAATTCATATTTGCCAGACAGCCCATGGCGTCCAACTTGCCGAGGCCTGCGCCTGCTTCACCAAACATATGCTCGCTTACATCAGGCGGCATTGTTGCGCCAGACAACTTTCCCATTGGATTGTGAATAGCCGGGTATGTATTCAACCGGAAATCTTCGAAAAGGTAACTTTGGTTCATGGATACGGGGAAGATCTTTCCAAAGGGGATATCAAAACATTCCGAAATTTCAAACGCATATCTTGTATCACAGATGATAAGGGGCTCGAATTTTCTATATATGTCGCCCAGATTCAGGATATGGTCTGCGTGGGGATGATTCATTAGAACATAGTCGCAGCCCTCAAAACTATCTACATTGATTCCGTGCGGGATGCTGTAATACGACGATTTTCCGGGCAGCGCCTGCTGGAAAAATGGATCAGTTACAATCGTTTTGCCATTCGGCAGCTTAATTTCATAGCACTGGGCTTGAACCCAGCGAATCCGAATCACCTGAGATGCAATCGCATCTTC
>CAKTGW010000174.1 GCA_934561725.1 uncultured Oscillospiraceae bacterium | reverse complement strand
ACTGCTGCACACAGGTCAGCACCGAGAGAGTGCTGATCTCCCGCAGAATGTCCGGACCCCAGCACAGTTGCTCCCGGGACGGACGCAGCTCTTTGCAGCGCATCGTTGTATACAGGAAAATTCCAACGCCTGAGATATACTGGGCGATGACCGTGGCTGCCGCCGCGCCGGCAACACCCCAGGAAAACCGCAGGACAAACAGCAGATCCAACGCGACATTCATGCATACGGCCAGCAGGAGAAAGCACAGGGCTGCGCCCGTATCGCCGACGGAACGGAGAATGCCAGAGCAGAGATTATATAGGTATGTGCAGATCAATCCGCAGGTGATCACATTCAGATAGGCCGTTACATAGCCCTCAAGGGCGGCGGGAGTCTGAATGGCCCGGAGAATAAAGTGGGTCGCACCCAGAAAAACTGCACTCAGAGTCAGCGTAAAGGCGCTGCCCCAAAGGAGAGAGACGCTCATTTCATGGCGGAAACGGTCCAGTGCGCCGCTGCCGAAGAACTGGCCGAACAGTATAGATACGCCGACGCAGAAGCCGCTGAGCACAAAAACAAAGAGATTCATGACGGTTCCGGCAATGCCGACCGCCGCAAAAGCGTCGCTGCCCAGATATTTACCGATGATCAGCGAATCGGCCGTGTTGTACAGCTGCTGGAGAACGTTTCCCAGCAGGAGCGGAATGGCAAGGGAGACCAGCTGACGGCCGATATTTCCGCTGGTCAGGTTTTGGCTGTGCATGGTTCATTACCTCGATGAAACTGAAAAACTGTCAATTAATAAAAGCTTAACACAGAATTTACAGAATTACAAGACAGGAGAAAACAAACCGGGCCATACGCATCCGTATGACCCGGTAAAGCTGAGCTGTGGATCAAGCCGCTGTGGCGGCGGTGAAAATATCTGCAACGGACTGTGCGTCCTCTGCAATGACAAAAAGAATATAGTCGCCGGAGATGACCGTCTGGGATTGTGCGACCAGATCGTATTGCTCAGGCAGATAGGTGCTCCACTGATCCAGCAGGTTTTGTCTGCGCAGGGCTACGCCGGCTTTTACGGTGTCCATGCAGTCCGGAGCGGCCTTTGCAATAAAGATTTCCGTGGCGTGCACCATCATCATGGGCATATTCAGGGAAAAGTCCTCAATATTGCTGCTTTCAATGCCGTAGAGGCCCAACAGGTCATCGGCGCTGCCAGACATGAAATCCGGCATGCTGCCGCCCAACTGACTCTGTATACTGCTCCAGATCGAAGCACAGGTCACGCCGGCGGGCTCGGGCTGCGGCGTCTCGGACGGAACGGGTGCAGCCGACGGGACAGGCTCTGCAGAGGGGGAAACAGCGGGCGTGCTCCCAGGAGTGACTGTGGGCGTCTCGACCGGGGCCTCGGGCGTTTCTGCGGGCGGCGTACCCTTATCGGGAACCGGCGAGGGCATGGGCGTGGCAGTTACATCATCGCTCGGAATGGCGCTGTCCTCCGGCGGAGCCGGCGTGCTGCCTCCGCAGGCGGCAAGGGTGAGCAGAAGGCTCAGAGCGGTGAGCAGAGTCAGGATTTTTCGTATCAAACGGATGACCTCCTTGGGGGGAATGAAGTTTTCTGTGATCACAAATTAAGACGTAAAAGTCCAGAAAAAGTTCCATTAAAACACAGACGTTTTTTTCCAAATTTTCGTTGCTGCTTCCGGTTGACAAAACACGACGCCTATCTTACAATACTAATTTAGAAGATTATGTGTACAGGAGGACAAAGGCTTGCGGATATTGCTGAAAAACGCCCGCGTTTTTACGGATGGCGGCTTTAAGAAAGCAGATGTTCTCGTTGAGGACGGCGTGATCGCCGGGATATCCTCTTCAATCGTCAGCGAGGCCCACTTTGATGGGCTTGTTTGTGATTTTTCCAATCGAGATTGTGTTGTTCTGCCCGGACTTTCGGATGTTCATGTGCATTTAAGAGAGCCGGGCTTTTCTTATAAGGAGACGATACGGACCGGGACCATGGCGGCGGCGCGGGGCGGATTTACAAGCATATGTGCCATGCCAAATCTGAAGCCTGTGCCGGACTGCATGGAGAATCTTCAGGTTGAGCTGGATATGATCCGGCGCGATGCCTTGGTGCATGTTTATCCCTACGGTGCCATTACCCGCGGCGAGCGGGGCGAGGAGCTTGCGGATATGGAGGCAATGGCCCCCTATGTGAAGGGCTTTTCGGATGATGGCCGCGGTGTGCAGGACGGAGAAATGATGCGCCGGGCCATGGAGGCTGCCAAAAAATTGGGCCGACCCATCGTGTCCCACTGTGAGGTGGAGGCTCTGCTTACCGGCGGCTGCATTCATGAGGGTGCATATGCGGCTGCACACGGCCATAAGGGCATCAGCTCTGAGAGCGAGTGGGGACAGATACAGAGGGATATCCAGTTGCTGAAGGAGACCGGTGCGGCCTATCATGTCTGCCATATGTCCGCAAAGGAGAGCGTAGAGCTGGTGCGCCGGGCGAAGGCACAGGGAATAGACATCACCTGCGAGACCGGCCCCCACTACCTGGCTATGTGCGATATGGATATCGGGGAGGACGGCCGATTCAAGATGAATCCGCCCATTCGTTCCGCAGAGGACAGAGATGCATTGGTCGCCGGCATTCAGGACGGCACTGTGGACATGATCATTACGGACCATGCGCCCCATTCGGCGGAGGAAAAGAGCCGCGGACTGGAAGGCAGTCTGATGGGAGTAGTCGGACTGGAGACCAGCTTTGCATCATGCTATACGTATCTGGTGCGCACGGGCAAGATCACGCTGGAAAAGCTGATCGATCTGATGCACGGTGCGCCCAAGCGACGGTTCGGCATAGGAACTGATCTGAAAACAGGAGAAAATGCCGATTTGACGGTATTTGATCTCTCTGCAAAATATACAGTGGATCCGGAAGAGTTTCTCTCCATGGGAAGAGCCACACCCTTTGCCGGTGAAGAGCTGTTTGGCAGATGCCTGCTCACGCTTGTGGACGGCAGGATAGTCTGGAAGGAGGACTGAACGTGATAAAAGCTACGTATATGATTGTTGAAAACATTCCGCTCACAGAGGACGTCTATCAGATGCGCCTGGGCGGTGACACCAGCGCGATCACCCGGCCGGGGCAGTTTATCAATATTGCGCTGGAGGGATATTTTCTGCGCCGCCCCATCTCGGTCTGTGATTGGGATTACGGCGGGATGACCATTGTCTATAAGATCGTCGGCCGTGGTACGGACAGGCTGAGCCGCCTGTTTGCAGGAAAGAAGCTTGAGATCCTGACTGGACTGGGCAATGGCTTTGATACCTCAAAGTGCGCACAGAAAACCGCCGTGATCGGCGGCGGCGTGGGTGCACCGCCCCTCTATGGCCTGGCCAAGCGCCTGATCGCTGAGGGCAAGAAGGTCACGGCAATACTGGGCTTCAACTCAAAGAGCGAGATTATTCTGTCCAAGGGCTTTGTGGATCTGGGCTGCAATGTGATCATCTCCACGGCAGACGGCAGCGCCGGTGTGCACGGCTTTGTGACGGATGCCATGAAGCAGGCGGACTTTGATTATTTCTGCACCTGTGGTCCGGAGCCCATGCTGAAGGCTGTATTTAAAGGAACACAGGTATCCGGACAGTTCAGCTTTGAAGAGCGCATGGGCTGCGGCTTCGGCGCATGCATGGGCTGCTCCTGCCAGACGATCACAGGACCCAAGCGGGTCTGCAAGGACGGCCC
>CAKTGW010000173.1 GCA_934561725.1 uncultured Oscillospiraceae bacterium | reverse complement strand
TCCCATCTGCGTAGTGTTCCTGCTCCTGGCTGTGTTCTCCATTGCCCGTGCTGTTCTGACCAGAATCAAGAAGAGCAAGGTCAATGCGTGATATTTACTCCTTCCCCTGGGAGAGCCGCATCGAAAGATGCGGCTCTTTTTTTCGCACATGGTTCATGCTATAATAAACAGAAAAGACGATGGACAGGAGAGACAGTGTGGCTGATTTATTTGACTATATGCTCTGGCGGGGAGATCTGCCCTTCGGCAGAGACGGCTTAAATGAAGTTGACAATTTGATTTTGTGTCGGGCGGCCTACCTGCCTTTTGACGGCGTTGTACCGGGATCCATGGAAAAGAAGATCACACTGGGACAGGCGGTGCGCGCCCTGCTGGCACAGCCGGAACTGGAGGGGCGGCTGTGCATGGAAATGGATCTGCGCCTGTGCCGGGCGTTGGCAGAGTGTCCGCGCTTTGCGGAACTGCCGGTGCTGGGATACGAGAACTGCGTGGATCCGGCACGGGAACTGCAATTTTCGGCTGTTGTATTTGCTCTGACGCCGGATACGTATTTTATTGCCTTCCGGGGGACAGACAATACTATTGTGGGTTGGAAGGAGGATTTTAATATGTCCTTTTGCACGCCGGTGCCCGCGCAATTGGAAGCGGTTCGTTATCTGGAACGCTGTGCAGCGGCGCTGCCCGGCGCATTGATCCCGGGCGGACATTCCAAGGGTGGAAACCTGGCGGTATATGCATCGGCCTTTGCACCTCCGGAGGTCCAGAAACGCATCAGCGCGGTTTATTCCAATGATGGGCCGGGCTTCGCGCAGGCTGTACTGGAGACTGACGGCTATCTGGCTGTTTGCGAGCGTATCCGTTCCTATGTTCCGCAGTCCTCTGTGGTAGGTATGCTGCTGGCACATGAAGAGGACTATACTATTGTAAAAAGCAATCAGGTGAGCATCTGGCAGCATGATCTCTACAGCTGGGAGCTGATGGGCCGCAGTCTGACGGCTCTGGACAAGGTGACGAACAGCTCGCTTTTTATCGACCGCACGCTGAAGGAGTGGCTTGCCGGCCTTACGGCGGAGCAGAGGGAAAAATTTGTTGACGGCGTTTTTTATCTGCTGAGCCAGACGAATGCGTCCACCTTTAATGAGTTGAATGCCAGCCGTATGGCGAATATAGCGCTTGTGATCAAGTCTGCCGCCGGGCTGGATGAGGAGACGCGCGGGCATATTCTCTATGCTTTGGGGCGACTGATACAGGCGACCCGGGGGAATCTGGGGGCATTTTTGCCCCGCTTTGCCGCAAAAAAGGATGAAAATCCCTAAGGCAACTGCCGGTTGACAAAAAGAAAGCTCCGGTTGGTGGTCAAAAGTCCGGTAAATCGGTTAACATCGGGGCATGAGTCAGCCGGAAAGGAGAACAAGAATGACAATAGGAGAACGTATTGCCGCGCTGCGCAGAGAGAAGGGCCTTTCGCAGGAGGGGCTGGGCGATAAGCTGGGCGTCTCGCGTCAGGCCATTTCAAAATGGGAATCTGATGCCAGCCTGCCGGAAATCGACAAGCTGGTCGCGCTCAGCCGACTGTTTGGGATCCCGGTTGGTGAGCTGCTGGGTGTGGAAGAGGCGGCGGAGGAACGCACCGCAGAGCTGACGCCGGAGCAATTGCGTATGGCGCAGGAGATCGCTGCAAAATATATAGAGGCGTATCCGCAGCCTGCACCCGTGCGGGGAAAGCTGCCGACTGCCGTTAAGATCGCTGCGGCCGGGGCGGCGGTGGTTTTGGCGGTTCTGCTGATGCAGGTGTTTTCACTGAGCGACACCGTGGGACTGCTCCGTCAGGAAAATTCAGAGCTCCAGAATCGAGTGAACAGCATTTCCATCAATGTGGACAGAGCCACAAATGATATGACCCAGAGAATGGAGGATATTCTGAAGAAGCAGAATGATCTGGTGGCGGATTCCGGCTTTTCCGTGCTTTGGGCAGACTATGGAACAGGGCTGGTGCAGATATCGCTCTATGCGCTGCCGCGAAATTATACCAATGGAATGACGGCCGTGTTTTCGGCAGGGGAGAGAAGTGTCGAAGCGCAGCTGAACAACGGACGGTTCGAGGCGGAGCTGGAGCTGAATATGTATGAAGAGCTGGAGCCGGTCTATGTGTATTTTGAGGCCGGCGAGACGCGCAGCAGCCAGTGCCTGGAGGACGTTTATTTGTTTGACCAGCTGCCGTATCCGAATTTGTGGATGAGCCGGGACATTATATGGGACTGGGTCCTTTGGGGCAGAGATGTGTCTGAAGCACAGACCATAAAGCTGGCAATCCCGGAAACGGTGAGCGTAGCAGGGTGTGTTCCGGCGGCGGAAAACCACAACGCGCTCTCTGCGGAGCGCGGCGGGCTGGCTCTCTTCGTCAATGGAGAACTGGTGTGGTCCGCTGCGGATATTCTCTGCGGAGATGAGACCGACGATGTAATGCCGGCCTATGAGGAGCGCAGTCTGGAGGGACTGCGGCAGCTCAAGATCACACTGCCGGCTATGAATAAGGGCGATGTGGTCCAGCTTCTGACAGGCGTGCTGGATAATTACGGACGTCTGCATATGGGTGATTACCAGTCCTATGTGGTCGACGCGGGAAAAACGCTGTCACTCTCGGACGAAGGCCCCGATGCTGCATCAGAGGAAGCTCCAACAGCGGATTCGCCTCTGGGACAGGAACTGCTGAAGCTGATGACATCAGATTAAAATCAGCTTTATGTATATTTTGCGCAGCTCTGCATATTCTACCGCTGATGGTAGTACCGTGGACGGTAATGCCTGTGAGGAAACAGAAAAGGAGCGAAGAATATGGACAAGATCGCGCTGATACTCACCATCATCGGCGGATTGAACTGGGGCAGCATAGGCATGTTCCGGTTGGACGCTGTTGCGTGGCTGTTTGGAGGACAGACGGCCACGGTCAGCCGTGTGATCTATACCCTTGTTGGCCTGAGCGCCATCTGGTGTATTTCTCTGCTGTTCAGAGAACGGGCGCTGGATGAGGGTGTATAAACATTCAGTGAATAGAGCCGCTGCACAAATGGGCAGCGGCTCTATTTGTTTGTGTGCAATATGTGCAAAAAGGTGCACGCGTTTTTGGCATAGTCATGAAATTCAAATTTGCCTTGCCTTTTTTAAAAAATCCTCCTAT
The DNA here is from genome assembly GCA_934561725.1 of uncultured Oscillospiraceae bacterium. Taxonomy (GTDB): domain Bacteria; phylum Bacillota; class Clostridia; order Oscillospirales; family Oscillospiraceae; genus Heteroscillospira. The sequence goes on along the minus strand of CAKTGW010000173.1, from coordinate 562 downwards.
AATAAGGGTAAAAACAGTATATTGTATACAATGTACGCTTTTACGGAATTTTCATTTGAGAGGACATATGAAAAATGAGTGTTAAAGTAAAATACGGCCACAGCGATCTGACTGTGGAGACCAAGGACAACAATTATGAGGTGCTGACTTCCCGGATCGGTGAGCTGCACCCGGGCCTCAGCGGTGCTGAGCTGGTTAAGAAGGCAATGGAAAATCCCATCGGCAGCCCCCGCCTCCGGGAGCTGGCCAAGGATAAAAAGACCGCTGTGGTGATCATCAGCGACCACACCCGTCCTGTACCCAGCAAGGACATTCTGCCCTTTATGCTGGCTGAGCTGCGGGAAGGAAATCCGGATATTGCCATTACTCTGCTGGTGGCTACCGGCTGCCATCGCCTGACTAATACGGACGAGCTCCGCGCCAAGCTGGGCGATGAGATCTATGAGCATGAAAATATTGCAGTCCACGACTGCCGCAGGAATAACGTCAAGATCGGCGTGCTCCCCTCCGGTGCTGAGCTGGTCATTGACCAGCGGGCCTATGATGCAGATCTGGTCGTAGC
>CAKTGW010000172.1 GCA_934561725.1 uncultured Oscillospiraceae bacterium | reverse complement strand
AATGGCCCGTATGAGCGAGATGCTCCCCGACTTTCTCGGCTCCGGCAAGCTCAGTCTGCGCCGTCTGGTGCAGATGCGCCCCCGGATGATCTGGCGGCTGCTGCGCGCCAAGCTGCGCAGCCGGGAATACGGCACTGAGATCCGCCCAAAGGATATCTGGAAGCCCAAGGGGCTCATGTGCGGCGGCACGGACTCCGCCTGCTTTAAAAAACGGATACGGAATTATTGGGGTATACAGCCTCTGGAGATCTTCGGCGGTACCGAACCCACCTGCATTGCCACAGAGACCTGGTCTAAAAACGGCATGGTTTTCTTCCCGGATATCTGCTTCTATGAATTTATTCCGGAGCAGGAGATGGAGCGCTCCCTGTCGGATGAGAGCTATCAGCCCCGCACCTTCCTGATGAACGAGCTGGTCCCCGGCGAAAAATATGAGCTGGTCATCTCCAATTTCAAGGGCGGCGCCTTCATGCGCTACAGGGTCGGGGATGTGTTCCGCTGCATCTCCACCTCCAATGAGCCGGAGGGGATCGCCTTCCCGCAATTTGAATATGTGGACCGTATTCCCACGGTGATCGATATTGCGGGCTTTACCCGCATTACCGAGAACACCGTAAAAAAAGCCATTGACTGCTCCCGTCTGGAGGTGCACAACTGGTTCGCCGTGAAGCGCTATGACAGCGCAGAGCGCCCCTACATGCAGCTCTATCTGGAAATGAGCGAGCACGCCATCACCGGCGGCGTGGTCGCCGTAGATATTCTCACCGAGCATCTGTCCGCCTATTTCCGCTATGTGGACAGCGATTATAAGGATCTGAAAAAGATGCTGGGTATCGATCCCCTGCGTATTACTCTTCTGCCCACAGGGACCATCGAAGCCTATGAAGCACAGAACAGCCGCACTCTGCGGCGCATAAATCCCTCGCACTACGACGTAACAGGCATTGAGCATATGGCCGGGCTGCGCTGACCGGCCGTCCGGATACGCAGCAAAAGGAGGTGTATGGCGTGATCTACAATCTGATTTTCTGGGGTGTCCCTGTGCTCACGCTCTGCACCTATCTGCTTCTGCTGTTCTTTTTCTCCGTGAGCCGTAAGGATAAAGCGATCCGCGCCTTTATGCCGCTGCTGGCCGCCCAAGCCCTATGGAGCGCCGGTTCCCTGCTGATGAAGCTGGAGTTCCCGCCGGACGTTCTGTTCTGGAACAAGATCATGATGCTGGGTCTGCTGCTCAGCCCCCTGTTCATCTATATTTTCATCTCGGTATTCACCAACACCGTGCGCCCGCTGGTCACAGCCGTTCTGTGCCTGCTGATTGCCCTGTGCGTGGTCATTGATCTGCGCCACGGCGTGGTCACCGTGCCGCAGGTCATCCGGCACACGGTCCTGCACAACGGGCAGCCTGTGAGCATCACGGAATTTGCCTACTCGCTGAGCCACTGGGCCATTCCCATCTATGTGGTCATGCTGCTGCATTTGGTCATTATCATCTATAAAATATTCTGGTGCGTGCGTCTGCATAAAATTGAATACCGGGCGATCCGTCCTGTACTCATCGGCATGATCATTGTTTTCTTCGGCACGCTCTCCAATATTGTTCCCGGTCTGGGAAAATACCCCTTAGATCTGTTTACCAGCCTGGTCTTTGCCCTGCTGACCTACTATGCCATCTACAGCAACCGGCTTCTGGAAATGAAATTCATGCTCACCCGCGGCCTTGTTTATTCCGTTCTCTCGCTGATCCTAACGATCCTTTATCTGGTGGTGGCTTACCGGGCCAACAGCTTTTTCGCCTCGCTGGGCGTGCTGAGCAACTATGCCGTGCTTATTCTGGCGCTGATCGTAGCTCTGCTGTTTCATCCTCTGCTGGCACTGGCCAAAAAGCTCTCTGAGCTGATCTTTTACCGTTCTGAATACTCCCAGCGCAATGCTCTGCGCAACTTCAACATCAATATGGCCAACTCTCTGAGCCTTACGGAGATCTCAAATGAGTTTATCGAAACCATCAATAATGCCATGAACCCCCGGCGCACCTGCCTGCTGCTTCAGGACGAGGGCGGCGCCTATTCCACCTTCAACTCCCTTCAAAGGCTGAACCCCATGGAGCTGCATCTGGAAAAAAATCACCCGGTGGTCGTCTGGCTGCGTGAACGAAACACCTGCATCACACGGGAGGATCTGGACCACAATATCTATTTCAAATCCATGTGGGACAGTGAAATGTCTGCTCTGCGCCGCCTGAGCACCGAGGTCCTGGTGCCGCTCCGCTCCAGAGATGAGCTGGTGGGCATCATCCTGCTCACCGGGCGCAGCAACAATCTGGCCTATACCGCCGACGATCTGGATCTGCTCCAGTCCTTCGGCGCTTCCGCCGCCATGGCACTCTCCAATGCGGCGCTCTACGCCCGGGCGCAGAACGAGGCAAACACAGACGACATGACCGGCATCTATAACCGCCGCTATCTGTTCAAATACCTGCGGGAGCAGCTGAATACGCATCCCGACCGGCAGCTGAGCATTATTATCTTCGATCTGGACCGTTTTAAGCTTTATAACGAGCTCTATGGCTACACAGCGGGAGACAATGCGATCATCCGGGTGGCCGGGCTGCTTTCCCGGTCCACAGACCGCCGGGGCATCTGTACGCGGTACAGCGGCGAACAATTTGTTGCCGTTCTGCCGGGAATGGATTCCGCTTCCGCCGGGGCGCTGGCCGAGTCCGTGCGCCAGAAGGTGCAGCAGACCTTCTTTGACGACGAGAGCACCACCAAACAGTTTTTGACCATCTCCGCCGGCATCTGCACCTATCCGGTCTGTGCCGCAGCCAGCGAACAGCTGCTGCACCGGGCCAATCTGGCGCTGCTGAAGGCCAAGGAAAACGGTAAAAACACCTGCGTGATCTATTCCTCGGAGCAGAGCACCCGCCTGCGGGATGCGGATGAACCAAAGGACGACGCCAATCTGCAAACCACGATCTATGCGCTGACCGCCGCCATCGATGCCAAGGATCATTACACCTTTGCCCACTCCCAGAATGTGGCCAAATATGCCACAGCTATTGCCCGCGAGCTGGGGCTGGACAGCGTGACGCAGAAGATCGTCTACGAGGCCGGACTCCTGCACGATGTGGGCAAGATCGGCATTCCGGAAAATATTCTGACCAAGTCCTCCCGGCTGACCGATGAGGAGTATGCCATCATGCGCAAGCATGTGGATATTTCCATCAACATCGTCAAGCATCTGCCCAGCATGACCCACGTGATCCCCGCCATTGTGGCCCATCACGAGCGCTGGGACGGCCGCGGATATCCCCGGGGCATTGCCGGAGAGCGCATTCCCATAGAGGCGCGCTGTCTTGCCGTTGCAGACACCTTTGATGCTATCACCTCCATCCGCCCTTACAAGACGCCGCTGTCCACGGAATACGCCCTCAGCGAGCTGGAGCGCAACATGGGCACACAGTTTGACCCGCAGGCCGCCGCGGCCTTTATCCGACTGGTCCGGGAGGGCCGTGTAGAGATCACGCCGGCCATGCACCTGTAAAAAAAGCTTTTTTCATTCCTGCGCCGGAGCCTTTCAGAGGGCTCCGGCGTATATTTTTTGTTAAGAGATAAAAAACCTATCTGGATATTACCAAAATGTAACCGCCGCTCTGTATGATTAGGTCATAAAGATACAAAAGGAGCAGTGGTCCCTATGGCAAAAACAAACGGAAACAAGGCTTTCCTGGTGCAGATCCTGGATACGCAGAACTCTACAT
>CAKTGW010000171.1 GCA_934561725.1 uncultured Oscillospiraceae bacterium | reverse complement strand
TATCAGAAGGGGCGGGTAAAATCCAAAAACCGTTGGTATTCCTACACTTTTCGGCTTTTCTGATTTATTCCCACTCGATGGTTGCGGGGGGTTTGGAGGTGATATCGTAAACGATGCGGTTGATACCGGGGACCTCGTTGACGATACGGGTGCTGGCGCGGTCCAGCACTTCATAGGGAATGCGGGCCCAATCAGCGGTCATAAAGTCGCTGGTGGTCACGCCGCGGAGCGCCAACGTATAATCATAAGTCCGGCCGTCGCCCATCACGCCCACGCTGCGGGTGTTGGTCAGCACGGCAAAGTACTGGTTGATGCTCTTATCCAGACCGGCATTGGCAATTTCCTCACGGAAAATCGCATCGGCATCCCGGAGGGTGTCCAGCTTTTCCTTCGTCAGGTCGCCAATCACACGGATTGCCAGACCGGGGCCGGGGAAGGGCTGACGGTTCACCAGATAATCCGGCAGACCCAGCTCGCGACCCAGCTCGCGCACCTCGTCCTTAAACAGCAGGCGCAGGGGCTCGATGATTTCCTTGAAGTCCACGAAATCGGGCAGACCGCCCACGTTGTGGTGGCTCTTAATCACGGCTGCATCGCCGGTGCCGGATTCAATCACGTCGGGATAAATGGTTCCCTGTGCCAGGAAGTCCACGGCGCCGACTTTCTTTGCCTCTTCCTCAAACACGCGAATGAACTCTTCGCCGATGATTTTCCGCTTGCGTTCCGGCTCGGTCACGTCTTTCAGCTTGGTCAGAAAACGCTGCTCTGCGTCCACGCGGACAAAGTTCATTGCCCACTTGCCAAACGCAGCCTCAACCTCGTCGCCCTCGTTTTTCCGCATCAGACCGTGGTCCACGAACACGCAGGTCAGCTGCTCGCCGATTGCCTCTGCCAGCAGCGCTGCGCAGACAGAGCTGTCCACACCGCCGCTGAGTGCCAACAGAACCTTGCCGTCGCCCACTTTTTCACGGACCTGTGCAATGGCGGTCCGCTTGTAATCTTCCATAGTCCAGTCGCCTTCTGCATGGCAGACGTTGTACAGGAAGTTCCGAATCATATCCACACCGTGCTGGGTGTGATTCACTTCCGGGTGGAACTGCACACCGTAGAAACCGCGTTTCTCGTCGGCAATTGCCACATTGGGGCAGTTGTCGGAATGTGCCACCAGAGAGAATCCCTCCGGCACCTTTGCCATGTAATCGCCATGGCTCATCCAACTGATGCCCTGTGCCGGCAGATTTTCGAAAATCTTGCAGGCATTATTGTAATAAGTCTCGGTCTTGCCGTATTCCCGGGCGGAATCGTCCTGAGCCTCGGTCACCTGACCGCCCAGTGTATGCGCCATCAGCTGGCAGCCGTAGCAAATACCCAGAATGGGCACACCGAGCTTGAATATCTCCGGATCCACCTGAGGTGAATCCTTCTCGTATACACTGCCGGGGCCGCCTGTAAAGATAATACCAATAGGATTCAAAACACGAATTTCATCAAGAGGCGTTGTAAACGGCTTTACTTCACAGTAAACATTGCACTCCCGGACACGGCGCGCAATCAGTTGATTATACTGTCCGCCAAAATCAAGTACCAGCACGAATTGCTTTTCGGTCATTTCTCTCTCCCTTTCCAATGCTTATTTACCAAGTCTTCTCTTATTTGCCGCTTCTATAAAACGGAAGAACAGCGGATGCGGGCGGTTGGGGCGGCTTTTGAATTCGGGGTGGAACTGCGCTCCCACAAACCAAGGATGCTCCGGCAGCTCAATGATCTCTACAAGCTTTCCGCTGGGGGACAGTCCCGCCAAACGCAGCCCTTTTACGCTGAGTTCCTCGCGATATTTATTATTAAACTCGTATCTGTGGCGGTGGCGTTCGGAAATCTCCAATTCTCCATACGCCTCAGCAGATTTTGTCCCCGGCTCCAACACGCAGGGATATTTACCCAAGCGCATGGTTCCGCCCTTTTGTGTAATACCTACCTGCTCCAGCATCAGGTCAATGACCGGATAGGGACACTTAATATCGAACTCAGAAGAGTTGGCCCCATCCATCCCGGCCACATGCCGGGCAAATTCGATAACCGCCATCTGCATGCCCAGGCAAATGCCGAAATAGGGTACATTATTTTCCCGCGCATAGCGAACAGCAGAAATCATACCCTCGATTCCACGATCGCCAAAGCCGCCGGGAACCAGGATGCCATTGCAGTCACTTAAAATCTCCGCAGCATTATCATCTGTCAATTTCGTGGAATCTACCCATTTGATCTCCACATGTACATCGTTGAACGTACCTGCATGGCTCAACGATTCAACAACGCTGAGATAGGCATCATGGAGCTCCGTGTATTTTCCGACCAAAGCGATCTTCACTCTTTCTGTAATTGCCGCTGCACGCTCAACCATGGCCGTCCATTCAGTCAAATCAGGCTCTGCAACATCAAGATGGAGTTTTCTGCATGCAACACGATCCAAGCCCTCATGCGCAAGCATGAGCGGCACTGCATACAAAGAAGATGCCGTGGAATTCTGGATCACGCAATCCGGCTCCACATTGCAAAACAGACTGATCTTGCGGCGAATCTCATCCGTGATCGGCACATCACACCGGCAAACCAGTATATCCGGCTGAATGCCCACTGACAGCAGCTCTTTTACAGAATGCTGTGTCGGTTTACTTTTAAGTTCATCAGAGCCGGGAATCTGAACGATCAAGGAAACATGGATAAACAGGCAGTTCTCACGCCCAACTTCATTGGCAACCTGACGAATAGATTCCAAATATGGCTGGCTCTCAATATCGCCAACGGTTCCGCCAATTTCAGAAATAACTACATCAACATCATCCGTCCCCACACTGTAAATGCGCTCACGGATCTCGTTAGTAATATGCGGAATGATCTGCACTGTACCGCCAAGATAATCGCCGCTGCGCTCGCGGTTCAGCACTGTCCAGTAGACCTTGCCTGAGCTGACCGAGCAATTCCCATTCAGCGATTCATCAACAAAGCGCTCGTAATGTCCCAGATCCAGATCTGTTTCCGCGCCATCATCGGTGACAAAAACTTCACCGTGCTGGTAAGGACTCATTGTGCCGGGATCGATATTGAAATACGGGTCAAACTTTTGCAGGATAACCTTAAGTCCACGCTGCTTCAGTAGCCGGCCAAGAGAAGCTGCACAAATTCCCTTACCCAAACCGGAAACCACACCGCCAGTGACGAAAATATGCTTGACTGCCATGTCTAATCAGCCCTTTCAAAAAGTCTCGTCTTTAACTTAAAAAATCCTGTTCTCACCGACAGGATCAGCTGCATAAATGATAAAATATCATACACCAATCATATGTTTCCTGTCAATCGCCTGAAGAAAGAAAAAGCAAAAAAACGCCGCAGTTCAACGACTGCGACGCCATTGCCGAAGTTAAAGAATAGTGTATTAAAATGACTTTTGTATTTTACCGCATTTAAAGAAAAAAAGCAATAAAAAAATAGCGGCATCTTGCGATGCCGCTATTGGCAGGGGTTGAAGGGATCGAACCCTCGGCCTACGGTTTTGGAGACCGCCGCTCTACCAGCTGAGCTAAACCCCTATATGAAATTAAAATTGGTGGGCCTTCAGGGACTCGAACCCGGGACCGTCCGGTTATGAGCCGGATGCTCTAACCAACTGAGCTAAAGGCCCATACCAGGCTTTACAAATAAAGCCGCCACGATATTCGTGACGGCAATACCGTTATATTGGCGCCTCTTGTAGGACTCGAACCTACGACACCGCGGTTAACAGCCGCGTGCTCTACCGACTGAGCTAAAGAG
>CAKTGW010000170.1 GCA_934561725.1 uncultured Oscillospiraceae bacterium | reverse complement strand
GGCCAAGGTCGAAGCCCATGGCCGCCACAAGAAGCAGTCCGGCGGCTCCGGTCAGTTCGGTGATGTGTGGATCCGTTTTGAGCCCCAGGATGAGCAGAACGATATGATCTTCGCCGAGGAAGTGTTCGGCGGCAGCGTTCCCAAGAACTTCTTCCCCGCTGTTGAAAAGGGCCTGCGCAACGCTGTGCAGAAGGGCGTTCTGGCCGGTTATCCTCTGGTCGGACTGAAGGCCACCCTGTATGACGGCTCCTATCATCCGGTCGACTCCAACGATATGGCCTTCCAGACGGCTGCACGCCTTGCCTATCAGGACGGCATCCCCAAGGCAAAGCCCACTATTCTGGAGCCCATCGGCCTGCTGAAAGTCACGATTCCCGATGCAAATCTTGGCGACATCATGTCCGATATCTCCTCCAAGCGCCGCGGTACCGTACTCGGTATGAATGCCGAAGGCGGTATGCAGACCGTTGAGGCTGAGGTTCCTATGGCTGAGATGAGCACCTATACCATTGATCTGCGCAGCATGACCCAGGGCCGCGGCTACTTCACCTGTGAGTTTGTCCGCTATGAAGAGGCTCCCGGCAATGTTCAGCAGAAGGTCATTGAAGAGGCCAAGGCTCTTGCCGAAGCTGAGTAAAACACAAGAAAATAAAAGTGCGCCGGGCAAGCCGGCGCACTTTTGATGTCATTTTTCGGAGAAAAACATTGAATAATCAAACACCTGTCCAAATCATCCGCAATGTAACACACAATCTTTTGCGGAAAGCAAAAAAAATGAAAGCGCCCCAACGCCGTCCGCAGGCGCAGACAGAACCGCATTCCACCGGAAAGCAGGCTCCGCCGCCCCGTCCGGTCACTCCCCGGGATCTGTTCGAGGTAGGTCAGCGCATCGCACTTGTCCTGTGTGTTGCACTTTCCTGCTTTGCCGTGATCTTTGCCTCCTGCGCAAAAGCGCCTTCGGCAGAGACTGATCCCCCCGCAGCTTCCCCTGTCACGAGCCCGCTGGTATCTCCGGCGCCTTCGCCGGAGGTGTCGCCCGACAGCACGGTCAGCCCTGCTCTGTAAAGCTTTTGGCTATGATCTCCCGCAGCTGTCCGGCATGCCGGCGCTCGTCAGCGGCGATCTCTGCATAGATTTCGCCCAGCTCTCCGCCCCGGCTTTCTCCGGCCGCTGTATAAGCCGCCGCGGTCTCGTTTTCTGCCAGGAATCCCTCTCTCAACGCAGCAAGCACGCCCGTCTTTTCAGCCGGGATCGGTACTGCCGGTACAAAGCTGTCGCCTGTACGCATAAAATATTCAAGCTGCATCATTTTCAGATGGCGGCGCTCATCAGTCATGATCCGCAGAAGCGTCTGCCGGGCGCAGCCTGTGCATTGCCCGGCCAGCGTCTGATAAAAAGAGATCGAGCGCATTTCTCCGTTCATAAAAGCTTCCAGTTCTTCTGTCGGCGTTTTGAGAACTTCATCGGCTTCCGCCGCTGTTACCCGTTCCCAAAGCTGCTCGAATCCGGCTGGGACAGCAAATTCGTCCATAGTCATCCCTCCACACCTCATGGTATGTTCCGCAGCCGGTGGGTGTTCCCGCCCTTGCAAAATCTGTGGGAATATGTCATAATGACTTGTGAAATCCTATCGGAGGTATCAGAATGCCCAGATTTTTTATCGTTGGCAGTAATCTGAAGGGGCCATCCATCAGCATTACCGGTGCCGACGCCGAACATATCCGTGTACTGCGCATGCGCGTGGGGGAAAGCCTGATCATCTGTGATGGCAACGGCACTGACCGCCGCTGCCGTTTGACACGGATCGGTGACGGTTTTGTGGAAGCTCAGGTAGAAGAAACTGTCCCATGCCCGGCTGAGCCCTCCATTGAGGTGACAATACTGGCCGGACTGCCCAAGGGCGAACGGGCGGACTATCTGGTCCAGAAGTGCACAGAGGCCGGCGCCGCACGTATCGCCTTTTTCCTGTGCGAGCGCTGTGTTGTCCGTCTGGACGGAAAAAGTGCAGAGAAAAAATGTCAGCGCTGGCAGCGTATCGTTGAGGAAGCCGCCAAGCAGTCCGGCCGCGGGATCATTCCCGAAGTACAGGTTCTCTCCAGCTTGGCCGATGCTCTGGATCGCGCCGTAAAAACCGATCTGCCGCTGCTGATGTATGAGACCGGCGAGCGTCAGCCGCTGCGTCAGGTTCTGGAAAATGCCGGTTCGTTTAAAACTGCAGCTATTCTCACCGGCCCTGAAGGCGGATTTGAAAAATATGAAGTAGATCTGGCCGCCGCCACAGGCATCCCCGCCTGCGCAATGGGCCCGCGCATCCTCCGCTGCGAGACAGCGCCGGTCGTTGCCCTCTCGGCTATGATGTACGCCACAGGAAATCTGTAAAATCAAACCTTCATTGCCCCGTCCATATCGGCGGGGCATTTTGTATAAATAATTTTTTGTTAATTGTTTAATTTAACTTGATTCCTGGAAATAATATGATACAATACCTACAGAAATAAATGTTATTACTTGGAGGATATTACGATGAAAATTGGATTTATCGGACTTGGTACCATGGGCAAGCCCATGGCCCGCAATCTTATGAAAGCCGGCCACGAGGTCATGGTATTCAACCGTTCTACCCCCGCTATCGATCAGCTGGTCTCTGAAGGCGCACTGCGCGGCACCTCTTATGCTCAGATCGGCGCCGAGTGCCCCGTGATCATCACCATGGTTCCCAACGCCCCCGACGTCAAGGCCGTTCTGTGCAGCGAAAACGGTGTTCTCAGCACCGCAAAGCCCGGCACCATTGTGATCGACATGAGCTCCATTGCCCCTCTGGCCACCCAGGAGATCGTTGCCCGCTGCGCCGAAAAGGGTGTCCGCATGCTGGAAGCTCCCGTTTCCGGCGGTGAGCCCAAGGCTATTGACGGCACGCTTTCCATCATGTGCGGCGGCGATGAGGCTCTGTTCAACGAGTGCAAGCCCATTCTGAGCGCCATGGGTGCTTCTATTGTCTACTGCGGCGCTGCCGGTGCCGGCAACACCACCAAGCTTGCAAACCAGATCATTGTTGCTATCAACATTGCCGCTGTTTCCGAGGCCTTTACTCTGGCCAAGCGCGCCGGTGTCGATCCCCAGCGCGTATTTGACGCTATCCGCGGCGGTCTGGCTGGCAGCACTGTCATGGACGCCAAGGTTCCCATGATGCTTGCCGGCAACACTAAGCCCGGCTTTAAGATCGATCTGCACATCAAGGATCTGAACAATGCTCTGGACACCGGCCACGGCGTAGGTTCCCCCCTGCCCCTCACCGCCTCTGTCATGGAAATGATGCAGACCCTGCATGCCGACGGTCTGGGCACCTGCGACCACAGCGCTCTCAGCAAGTTCTACGAGAAGCTCTCCGGCAGCGCTCTGGCCGAGTGATCCTTCCTCTGAAAGCTTTGCGCCTCCGTTTTACACGGAGGCGCTTTTTCTCTTGTCTACCGGCAGGCCAATATGAACACACAGGAAAATTGTGATAGGAGATCCCATGGAGATAAAAATTGATTTCGGACAACCGTATTTTGACGGGAAAACAATATTGGAACTGACTCTTAACGACTTGAATTGCTTTTATGCAGATGCCGGAGAAGTAGACCGTCTAAATCTGTTTTTCATATTGGAAGCCTCATTACATCAGCTTCAAAACGGAAAGAATATGAAGGCCGCCGCACGCTGTTCGTTTTTAATGGCGTATTATCTTTTCGTCCCCTTGACGCCTCCCGCCTCTCTCGAGTTAGCTGAATTCTATATTGACAGAGCACTGGAGTGGGACGAAACCCCAGAAT
>CAKTGW010000169.1 GCA_934561725.1 uncultured Oscillospiraceae bacterium | reverse complement strand
ACTGGAAGGAAGCATACCTCAGCAATACCCGCGCCATTGATACCATAGATAATGTGTTTGACGCACTGGGGCTGGGTGCCTTCACGGTCATGGGCGTCCAGATCGCGCTGGAGTCCGGGCTGGACGGCAACTGTCCGGCGGCGCTTTTTATGGGTATGGTGACCGGAGTGGGCGGCGGACTGACCCGCGATCTGATCATTAATGAGATGCCTTTTGTGCTGAAAAAGCGTATTTACGCAGTGGCCACTCTGGTGGGTGGTCTGGTCTATTATCTGATGCAGAGCCATACCAGCACGTCTGCGGCAGCATTTACCTCCATGGGAGTGACCTTTGCGATCCGTATGCTGGCCACCCACTATCGCTGGAATTTACCTTCGGCCATATGAAAACAACAATCCCTCAGTCGGCAGAGCCGACAGCTCCCTTTACACAAGGGAGCCTTAGTCCCGGCAAAGCGCACGCTTTGCCGGGAAGAGGATGGCCAACCCCTCCGTCAGCCCTGCGGGCTGCCACCTCCCCTTACACAGGGGAGGCATGGGACGCGAGACGCAGCCGCGGATATAAAAAAGCTCCCCTATAAGGGGAGCTTTTCAATTTATGATTATCAACCGTTGATGGTGATCATTTATTTTTTTCCTTTTCGGCTTTTTCCTGATCCTGTACAAGACCGCGGATATAAAGCATACGGAAAATCACACACAGAATAAAGCCGATAAACACGATAGCGATGCCCTGATTTTTGAACAGGTACTGCCACGCGCCGTAGAGGCCGATGCAGCCGCAGATAAGATAGAGATATTTAAAGAGATTTGTCATAAGAAACCCTCCAAAATGATGAAAACAGCCGTGAATTTTTGCCGGAAAATATAAATAATATATAAAATTATAGCACATGCACGGCGGCTTGTCTATACAGGAAAGAAAATTTAGTGTATACTTTATTTCACTAATCAAGCAGGGCTGCCCGGCAGCTGCGGAGGCTTTATATGACAGAAAGGCTTTATTATCAGGATTCACACCTGACAGAATTTACGGCAAGGGTCCTCTCATGTACGCCGGAGGCGGACGGTACATATCTGGTGGCGCTGGACAGGACGGCGTTTTATCCGGAGGGCGGCGGTCAACCGGCGGATCGGGGACGCCTTGGCACGGCAGAAGTACTGGATGTGCAGACAAAGGGAGAGGAGATCCTGCATCGGGTCAATACTCCGCTGGAAATCGGAATGTGCGTTGAAGGCAATGTGGACTGGCAGCGGCGGCTGGATCTGATGCAGCAGCATTCCGGGGAGCATATCGTTTCCGGTCTGATCCATGGGCGCTACGGCTATGAAAATGTGGGCTTCCACATGGGCAGCGAGACTGTAACGATCGATTTCAGCGGCGAGCTTACGCTGGAGCAGCTGCGGGAGATCGAATATGAGGCAAACCGGCTGATCTGGGCGGATATTCCGGTGGAGATAGGCTTTTATCGGGGAGCTGAGCTGGACGGGCTCAGCTATCGCAGTAAAAAAGCGCTGACCGGAGATGTGCGTATCGTGACTTTTCCGGGGGCGGATGTGTGCGCCTGCTGCGGTACGCATGTCAAACGTACGGGAGAGATCGGCTGTGTCCGGATCATCAGCGTTCAGAAGCTGCGCTCCGGCGTCCGGGCGGAGATGGTCTCCGGAGAACGCTGCTACCGCTATTTTGACAGTACGGCCAATGAGAACCATGGTGTTTCTGTGGCGCTGTCCGTACCGGAGCAGAAAACGTCTGACGGCCTGATGCGGCTGCTTGAGGAGCACAGACAGCTGAAATACCGGACAGCCGGACTTGAAGCGCGGCTGTTTGCTGCAATGGCTGCTGAATGCAGCGGACCCAGCCTGATTTTTGAACCGGAGCTGGATGCCGACGGCATCCGGCGGCTGTGTACGGCAGTTCTGGAGCATACAGGACAATTTACAGCGGTGTTCAGCGGTAAAGACGAACAGGGCTACAAATATGCAGTGGGACAGCCGGAGGGCGACATACGCACTCTGGTGCGGGAACTGAACAGCGCCCTGGCGGGGCGCGGCGGCGGAAAGCCTGCTTTTGCACAGGGCAGCGTCCGGGCGGACAGACAGACAATTCGGGCATTTTTTGCCCGGCAGGGTATTTTTGAACAGGGAGACAGATAATGGATATTAAAACACTGGCGCGGGATATCCAGCGCGAAACAGAAAAGGTTATTGTAGGAAAAGGCGACCGGATCCGCCTGATCATTATGGCCGTCCTGGCAAACGGCCATGTGCTGCTGGACGATCTGCCCGGTGTTGGCAAGACTACGTTAGTAAAGGCAATTTCGCTTGCTCTGGGCTGCCGGGCCGGCCGCATCCAATTTGTCCCGGACATGCTGCCCAGCGATATCATCGGCATGAAGATCTTCAATCAGAAAACCGGTGATTTTGAGCTGCGGCAGGGGCCGGTCATGACGAATATCCTGCTGGCTGACGAGATCAACCGGGCGATCCCCCGCACCCAGTCGGCTCTTCTGGAGGCCATGGAAGAGCGGCAGATCTCAATCGATGGCGAGCATTTTCCATTGCCGGCGCCGTTTCTGGTTCTGGCAACACAGAACCCTGTGGAGTCGGAGAGCACCTTCCGGCTTCCGGCAGCACAGATGGACCGCTTTCTGATCCGGCTGAGCATGGGCTATCCCACGCCGGAGGAGGAAATGCGTATGCTCTCTGTACTGGGCGATGAGATTCCCTTCGGTGAGATCCGCGCTGTTACCGGAGAGCAGGAGCTCGTCCAGGCACAGCAGGAGATTGCTGCCGTACATGTTTCTGAGCATGTGGCTGCGTATATTGTAGCATTGGCTGATGCCACGCGCAGTCATCCGCAGCTGGTCATGGGAGCCAGCCCCCGTGCTACACGCGGACTTTACCGTGCGGCAAAGGTCTGGGCGGCAATGGACGGACGGGACTATGCAACGCCGGATGACGTAAAGGCGTTGGCACACCCGGTGCTGGAGCACCGGGTCATGCTGGACAGCGGCGCCCGCTTTTCCGGCTATACGGCGGCCAAGGCCATTGATGATATTCTGGAAAAAACAGAGGCCGTACCGCCGGCGGAAGAGCTGCTTCATGAAAAACGCTGAGCTTTCCTATGCGCGCTCCAGCACGATCGTCTCACTACCTGTGCTTGTGATCAGCCTGCTGCTGTGTGTGCTGGCGGCGTTTTTCGGACAGACAGGGCTGGCCGCGGCGCTGATGTTTGTCTTTTTGCTGGCGCTGCTGGCCCGGCTGTGGGCCCGGCTGGCCATAGAGCATATCCGCACATCGGTCTCTGCACCGTCATGCGGCGTGTTTCCGGATGATGAGCTGGAGTTTTCCGTTTCCATTGAAAATGATAAATTTCTGCCTCTGGTGTGGCTGGAGCTTTTTGCACCGGTGGCACTCAGCCGCTGCCTGGAGCCTGAGGATGCCCGGGTGCCAGATGACTGGGAGTTTGCATCCCTGAAGGAGATGGGTGCGGCAACAGATATTGCCGGCGAAAAGCGCTTCAATTTTGTGCTATGGTACGAGACTGCGCAGGGGGCTATGAGGTGGAAGGCCCGGCGGCGCGGACTTTACTCTATGGCAGACTGGAGAGTGCGGACGGGCGATGGCTTCGGACTGACGCAGCTGGAGCTGCCGCTGGAGTCGGAGGACGTGCGGGAGATCGCGGTATATCCGCGGCTGGTCAATGTGCGCGCGGATATGTTTCTGCGCAATTTGTGGAATTCAGAGAGCGGCTCCCGGGGCGTTATGGAGGATATCACAGTGCTCCGCTCCACACGTGACTATCAGACTACGGACTCCCTCAAGC
>CAKTGW010000168.1 GCA_934561725.1 uncultured Oscillospiraceae bacterium | reverse complement strand
CAGCGTATCTCCCCGGATCTCTACCTTTGCCTCCGGTGAGACCGGCATCCCGGGCTTATCGGCCTTCTGGCCGTCTACAAAAACGATCCCGCTCATAATTGTCGTTTTCGCCCGCTCTCTGCTGGGCGTGAGTCCCCGCTCAAAAACGAGTTGATCCAGTCGTATCTTAGACATTTTTTATCTCTCCAAGCTGTTTGATTACGGCATCTGCTATGCCTCTGCCATCCAGTCCGCAGCTGTGCAGCAGCTGCGAGACACTGCCCTGGGACACGATTCCGCTGCCCAGATTCAACAGGCACGCATCCGGCCGGCAGCTGCGGATATCCGCTCCCACACAGCCCGCCGCACAGACATCCTCTGCTACGACCACCGCAGCACAGGGCGCACAGGCCGCACGCACAACATTCAGGTCCAGAGGATTGATCACATTGATCTTTATGATCCGGGTATCCAACCCGCTCTCGTGCAGCAGATCTGCAGCCTCCAGAGCTTGATTCATCATATTTCCATAGACCACGATCGCTGCATCGCGTCCCTCTCCGAACACGGAAACCATGCGTCCGGAGGTGTTGCCTGTATACCGGCCCTCGCTGCCTCTCGGATAGCGGAGCGCCACAGGCGTTTCAATGCGCTCCACAGCCAGACGCAGCATGGCACGCAGTTCAGCATAGCTGGACGGGCAAAGCACGGTCATATACGGTACGGAACGCAGAAAGCTCACATCAAAGACGCCGTGATGCGTCTCTCCGTCGCTGCCCACCAGTCCCGCACGATCCACGCCCAGGACCACATGCAGCCCCAGCAGGGATACATCGTGGATCAGCATATCATAGGCTCTCTGCAAAAAGGTGGAATAAACGGCAAATACCGGGCAGGCCCCCTGTTTTGCCAGTCCGGCCGCCATACTCACGCCATGCTCCTCGGCTATACCAACATCGAAAAGGCGATCGGGAAATTTCTTTGAAAACGGCCGCAGTCCCGTACCGTAGCACATGGCTGCGGTGATCGCCACGATCTTTTCATTTTTCCGCGCCAGTTCACACAACGTCTCTCCGAAAATATTGGAATAGCCCACTCCGCCTTTGGCCACTCCCTTTTCAAGGTCAAAAGGCCCCACGCCGTGATACGCCGCAGGATCCGCTTCCGCAGGCGGATAGCCCTTTCCCTTCACGGTTTTTACATGCAGCAGCACCGGGCAATTCATCTCCCGGGCCATAATCAGGGCATCCTCCAGCTGACGCAGGTCGTGCCCATCCACAGGCCCGAGATAGTAAAAGCCCAGATCCGAAAAAATATTTCCCGGAAGGAGCAGACGCTTGATAGATTCCTTGACTCTGTGGTTAAAGGCATACAGCCCCGGCATAGAGCCCATAATGCGCCGATAATTCCGTTTAAAGTGCAGATAGCCGCTGCGTGTTCTCAGACGGGACAGCAGCCGGGATATGCCGCCCACATTCTGAGAAATACTCATTTCATTATCATTGAGCACGACCACCATGCTCTCATGGCTGGCCCCGGCATTGGACAGGCCCTCGTAAGCCAGTCCGCCGGAAAGTGCCCCATCTCCAATCACAGCCGCAACTGCATAGTCCTCACCCAGCAGGCTGCGGGAGCGCGCCATTCCCAGGGCCACAGACACACTGTTGGAAGCGTGTCCGGCAATGAATGCGTCATGTACGCTCTCTGAGGGCTTGGGGAATCCGGACAAACCGCCGAACTGACGAAGTGTATCGAATTTTTCCCGCCGCCCGGTCAAAAGTTTGTGGACATAGCTCTGATGCCCAACATCAAACACGATCCGATCCCGACTGGTATCGTATACTCTGTGCAGCGCCAGTGTAAGCTCCACCGCACCAAGATTTGAGGCCAGATGACCTCCGGTTTTTGAAACCTTTTCCAGCAGGAATTCCCGGATCTCTGCCGCCAGCTCTTCCATTTCCCCGATACTCAGTTCACGGAGCTGCTCCGGCGAATTGATCTGATCTAATATATTCAAAGGCCGAACCTCATTTTAACGTTTTAATCCCGCAGCAAAGCGGCAAATATGCATGGATATCATAGCAAAAAACGTCTGCTTTTACAATAGTAAAGCAGACGTTTTTTCAGTTTATTCATTAAAAAATGAATACTATTTTCTTCTGCTGGCCAACTGATCTGCCAGCCACTCCAAAAACTGCGTATCCCTGAATTCTTTGCGCAGCGCCTCTTTTGCGCTCTCTGTCTTGCTCTGGATCAGATTTTCGCAGGCTTCAATACCCATGATCGTAGCAAAAGTGCTTTTATGATTTTCCGCATCTGAGCCGATGGGTTTGCCCAGTTCCTCCACCGTGGAGATGCAGTCCAGCAAATCGTCCCGTACCTGAAAAGCCAGGCCGATATCTCTTGCAAAGCTGCGGGCACATTCCATCTGTACCTCACTTCCCCGTCCCACGGCCACGCCCATTGTGCAGGCCGCCTCGATCATCGCCGCAGTCTTGCGGTCATGGATGTCATTCAGCTCGCTTTTGGACAAAATAAGTCCCTCTGCACGAATATCCAGCATCTGCCCGCCGCAGATGCCATCAGTGCCTGCCGCAGATGCCAGTATCCCGGCGCAGCGGACCCGCACATCATCCGGCAGGCTGGCCGTCAGGATTGTGGAAAACGCCTCTGCCTGAAGCGCATCTCCCGCCAGAACAGCCGTTGCTTCATCAAACTGCACATGGCAGGTAGGCTTCCCGCGGCGGAGCGTATCGTTGTCCATACACGGCAGGTCATCGTGGATCAGCGAATAGGTATGCAGCATCTCCACGGCGCAGGCCACCGGCAGTGCCTCCGCATAATTACCGCCGCAGATCCGGCAGAATTCCAGAACCAGTATGGGCCGGATCCGCTTGCCGCCGGCAAGCAGGCTGTAGCGCATAGCCTCCAGCAGGCGGCCATAGCTCACGCCCTCCGGGCAGAAATATCCGTCCAGCGCGCTGTTGATAATTTCGATATATTCTTCAAATATAGCCTTCACGGTCGTATGTCCCTTTCTGAACGTTCAATCCTGCTGAGGCTCAAAGGGCAGCTCCTCCGGCGTACCGTCAGCGCTCTTGCGCAGGCGCACGACCTTCTGTTCGGCTTCGTCCAGCATGGCGCCGCAGCCGCGGATCAGAGCGGTTCCTTCTTCAAACAGGCTCAGCAGCTCATTAAGCGGGGCGTCCCCCTTTTCCAGCAGCTTTACAATATCGTCCAGTCTCTGCATGGACTGCTCAAAGCTCATTTCCTTTTTCTCCATGGGACTCATTCCTTTCTATAATCTCGGTGACCGTGCTTTTCACTGCGCCGTCGCTCAGGCGAACATTCAATTCCGCACCGGTCTGAAGCTGCCGGACAGAGCGCACAAGACTTCCCTCTCCATCACTGGCCAGCGAAAAGCCGCGTCCAAGCACTTTCAACGGACTCATGGCATCCAGCGCCGCAGCCAGATGCACATAGCTGTGCCGCCGCCCGGCGATCGCCCGCTCAAAAGCGGCAGTCAGGCGGTTCTGCGCATAATCCAGCTCCACCCGCTTTTGATCCACATAGCTGGACGGAGAGAGCATCACCCGCCGCCCGGCCAAATTGTTCAGCCGCTCCCGGGCCGATCGCAGTGACTTGTTTACAGCCTGAACGGCACGCTGCTCTGCGCTCAGCAATATTTCCCGCAGCTCCGTCTGATCCGGCACCGCAAGCTCAGCAGCGTTGGACGGCGTAGCCGCCCGCAGATCCGCAACAAAATCTGCAATAGTTACGTCCGGCTCATGCCCGACGGCAGAAATAACCGGAAGCTCTGATTCAAAGATTGCACGGGCCACACGCTCATCGTTAAAAGCCCATAGATCCTCTATACTTCCGCCGCCGCGGCCGGTAATGATCAGATCGCCCACACGATACCGG
>CAKTGW010000167.1 GCA_934561725.1 uncultured Oscillospiraceae bacterium | reverse complement strand
GGGCGGGCTTGAGGCCTATAACAATGTTGTCACGGTTACAAACGGCAGCGGCAGCACAGCTGAACTGATTTGCGGCAGTGATATCAAGGAGGGCGACTTTATCGGCGTAGTTCCCGCGCTGGATGGTCAGCGTGTAGCGGCGATCATGACGCTGAATAAGGTGGACGGTGTATCCAGAACCGCATTCCGCACAGTTGATGATGTAACAACGGTTACGACCAATAAGGGTACCTTTGTGGTCTCTGATGATGTAGCCTGCTACAATAACGCCACGGGCAGCTGGCTCAGCTCTCTGGAACAGGCACGGGGATTTTCCGATAAGCTCACGCTTTATTTCGATAAGAGCCCGTCAGAGGGCGGAAAGATCCGCATTGTTGTTGCAAAATAAGCATATATTAGAAAATCTCCCAGTCAAAATTTTGACCGGGAGATTTTTCTGTATCTGTTGACAGCCGCAGCGTATGAGATGTATGCTTTCAACAGATGACCATCAATGGCAGTAGATTGCCTGTTGCCTGATGGGAGCAAAGGAGACCATATTATGTATGCAATAGATTATCATCTGCACTCCCGCAATTCCTTTGATGGGAAAGAGACGGTTGCGGATATCTGCCGGGCTGCGATCGCCCGCGGCAGACAGGAAATCGCAATTACGGATCATCTGGACATTTTTACAGACCGCCCTTTTGAGGCGCTCTTAGATGTAGATGTCTGCTTTGCAGAGTTCGAGCAGGCGCGGGAGACTTTTCGCGGACAGCTTATAGTTAAAACCGGGGTTGAATTGGGGCAGCCACAGGCAAACCCTGCGGATGCAGCCCGCTTTTTTGAGCATTATCATCCGGATTTCGTCATTGGCTCCATTCACAATCTGGAGAATGATCTGGACCTGTATGATTACGACTGGGCGAATGCGGATGAGTTCCGGATGTTTGATCACTATCTGGATTGGATGCTGGAACTGGCAGCCCATTATGATTTCGACGTAATAGGGCATCTGACCTATCCATTGCGCTATGTGTTTGAAGCCCGGCATACCCGTTTTCCGCTGGAAAAATACCGGGAACGCTTTATTGCTCTTTTTGATATTCTGGCAGAACGGGGCAAGGGGATAGAGTGCAATACATCCGGCTATGTGCAGCCCATAGGGGAGAGTCTGCCGCCTCTGGAGCTGCTGCGATTGTTCCGTGAGCGCGGCGGCGAGATCGTCACTGTGGGGTCTGATGCCCATAAGCTCCGGCATGTGGCCGCTACGGTACATTTGGGCGAGGCACTTTTGCGGGAAGCCGGATTCCGCTATGTGACAACATTTACCGGTCGCAAGGCAGAATTTCATGCACTCTGAACGCTGTGACCCTTGAAGAAAAGGGGATAGTGACTGATATCGACAGAGTTTACATGACAATTCTGTGAGTTTACCCACTTTACGGCGTGTGAGAATTTTGCTAAAATAACATATTAGAGTTATAAATGAGAAAACCGCAAGAAGGGGATTGATACAGCAAATGAAACGTACTGATATCAATAAGATTCTGATCATTGGTTCCGGCCCAATCATCATCGGTCAGGCATGCGAGTTTGACTATTCCGGCACGCAGGCATGTAAGGCTCTGCGCTCTCTGGGATATGAGATCGTTCTGGTCAATTCAAACCCGGCAACCATCATGACAGATCCGGAAACGGCCGACGTGACCTATATCGAGCCGCTGAATGTGGCTCGCCTGACTCAAATCATTGAGAAAGAGCGCCCGGACGCACTGCTGCCCAATTTGGGCGGTCAGTCCGGCCTGAATCTCTGCTCTGAGCTGGCAAATGCCGGAGTTCTGGATAAATACGGCGTCAAGGTCATTGGCGTACAGGTGGACGCCATTGAACGCGGTGAGGACCGTATTGAGTTCAAAAAGACCATGAACAGCCTGGGAATCGAGATGGCCCGCAGCGAGGTCGCCTATTCCGTTGATGAAGCTCTGGCCATTGCGGACAAGCTGGGTTATCCTGTCGTTCTGCGCCCTGCATATACCATGGGCGGCGCCGGCGGCGGTCTGGTCTATAATGTTGAAGAGCTCAAAACCGTCTGCGCCCGCGGACTTCAGGCCAGCCTTGTGGGACAGGTTCTGGTTGAGGAGTCTATTCTCGGATGGGAAGAGCTGGAGCTTGAGGTCGTCCGTGACGCCAAGAATAATATGATCACCGTGTGCTTTATTGAGAACATTGATCCTCTGGGCGTCCATACGGGTGACAGCTTCTGCTCCGCACCTATGCTGACTATCTCTGAGGAGACTCAGAAGCGCCTGCAGGAACAGGCCTACAAGATCGTAGAGGCAATCGAAGTCATCGGTGGAACCAATGTGCAGTTCGCGCACGATCCCGTGAGCGACCGCATTATCGTTATCGAGATCAATCCCCGTACCTCACGCTCCTCGGCTCTGGCCAGCAAGGCAACTGGCTTCCCCATTGCTCTGGTCTCTGCAATGCTGGCCTGCGGCCTTACATTGGATGAGATCCCCTGCGGCAAGTATGGTACGCTGGATAAGTATGTGCCGGACGGCGACTATATTGTGATCAAATTTGCCCGCTGGGCCTTTGAAAAGTTCAAGGGTGCAGAGGACAAGCTGGGCACACAGATGCGTGCTGTGGGCGAGGTCATGAGTATCGGCAAGACGTTCAAAGAGGCGTTTCAGAAGGCCATTCGCAGTCTGGAGATCGGCCGCAGCGGCCTGGGCGGAGCCAAAGACTTTGGTGAAAAGAGCCTGTCCGAACTGCTGAATATGCTGCGCACACCCAGCAGTGAGCGCTACTTTATCATCTATGAAGCGCTGCGTAAGGGCGCGTCTGTGGATGAGATTTTCGAACTGACCAAGGTCAAGCATTATTTCCTCCAGCAGATGAAGGAATTGGTGGAAGAGGAAGAATCCCTTCTTGCATATAAGGGCAGCGTACCGGACGAGGCGGTACTCCGCCATGCCAAGCTCAGTGGCTTTTCGGATAAGTATCTCTCCAAGCTGCTTGCAGTCCCCGAGGAGGCGGTTCGTCAGGCACGCCACGGCTATGGCATTGAAGAGGGCTGGGAGGGCGTCCATGTCAGTGGAACCAAGGATGCAGCCTATTACTATTCCAGTTATCACATTCAGGATAAGAGTCCTGTAAATACAGATAAGCCCAAGGTCATGATCCTGGGCGGCGGACCGAACCGTATTGGACAGGGTATTGAGTTTGATTATTGTTGTGTTCATGCCGCATTGGCGCTGAAAAAGCTCGGCTTTGAGACGATCATTGTCAACTGCAACCCGGAAACGGTCTCTACAGATTACGATACTTCGGATAAGCTTTATTTTGAGCCGCTGACTCTGGAAGATGTGCTGGCTATCCATGCAAAGGAAAAGCCGGTGGGCGTTATTGCCCAGTTCGGCGGTCAAACGCCTCTTAATCTGGCCGAAGAGCTGAAAAAGAACGGTGTGAATATTCTCGGTACGACTCCGGAAACCATCAACATGGCAGAGGATCGTGATTTGTTCCGTGCTATGATGGATAAGCTGGGGATCCCCATGCCCGAGAGCGGCATGGCTGTTACGGTCGAGGATGCGCTGGCCATTGCAGAGCGTATCGGTTATCCGGTCATGGTGCGCCCGTCCTTTGTTCTGGGCGGCCGCGGCATGGAGGTCGTTTATGATGCCGAGGCTCTGACCTACTATATGCAGGCAGCTGTTGGCGTTACGCCAGATCGTCCCATTCTGGTCGACCGCTTCCTGCACCATGCCACCGAGTGCGAGGCTGATGCAATTTCGGACGGCGAAAATGTCTTTGTCCCTGCGGTCATGGAGCATATTGAGCTTGCCGGTATTCATTCCGGCGACTCTGCCTGCATCCTGCCTTCCAGAAATCTGACGGATGAGCAGGTCGCAACGATCAAGGACTATACACGCCGCATTGCCCGTGAGATGCATGTTGTCGGAC
>CAKTGW010000166.1 GCA_934561725.1 uncultured Oscillospiraceae bacterium | reverse complement strand
CTGGCGGCCCAGATGGATCTGTATATGGCCAACACCAATTCCTGCGCCGCAGCCTTTACCCAGCGTGCGGCTATTGAGGCACTGACCGGTCCTCAGGATGCGGTGGAGGAAATGCGCCTGGCCTTTAAGGAGCGGCGGGACTGGCTGGTCGCTGCCCTCAATGATATTCCCGGTATTGAGTGCTGCCTGCCCGGCGGCGCCTTCTATGCGTTCCCGGACATCAGCTCCTTTGGCTTGACCAGCAAGGAGTTTTCCTCCAGACTGCTGGAGGAGGCCGGTGTAGCAGCGGCCGGCGGCACGTCTTTTGGTGCTTTCGGTGAGGGCTACATCCGCTTCAGCTATGCCAATTCCCTTGAAAATATCAAAACGGCAGTGGAAAGACTGGAACAGTTTGTAAAAACGCTGAGGTAAGTCTGCAAAGCCTGCCTTGCTTGACAAAGAACCCCTCTCTTGGTATCATGATGCTACCGAGGGAGGGGTTTATTTTGCAGTTTCAGAAGATACAGAATACTGCACCGAAGATGCCGGAACTGGTCATGTCCGCAATACTCCGGGCCATGGAGGAGGGACAGCTGCGAATAGGCGATGCGCTCCCATCGGAGCGCGATCTGTCCGAATTGCTGGGCGTGGGCCGCGGTTCCCTTCGGGAGTCGTTATCTGTATTGGAATTTCTGGGCGTGATCGCCGTCCGCGGCAACCGGAAGGCCGTTGTGCGGGATGCCTCCTATGTTCGCAACGCCATGAGCTTTCTGCGCTTGTCGGACGATGCTGGAACGCTGACGGATTTTTTGGAATTCCGCCGGATCAATGAGACGGCCATAGCACGTATGGCCTGCCAAAAGGCCAGCGATGAGGATATCGCGGCACTGGGGGCGGCGTTGGCGGCACTGGAGCAGGAGCCGCAGAACAATGGCGCACACCAGAATTTTCATGAGCAGCTGGCTACGGCGGCGCATAATGCGGCGTTGTCCGTTGTGATGAACATGATCAACACCATGATGACAGAGCTGCGTCAGCGCAATTCGGCCAAGCCGGGGTATATGCCCAGTACGTTGGAGGATCACCGGGCGATTTATGAAGCGGTTGCGGCCCGCGATGAACGCCGCGCAGAAGCAGCAATGATGATGCATTTGCATAATATTGCAGACTTCTGTCAGGCATAAGCAAAATTGTCCAAACTTTATCAACTTTTTTAAGCAGAGTGCCCATTTCAAAATGTGCGCTCTGCTTTCTTTTTATCGAAAAAAGCAAAAGAATAATTTATAACTGAATAATCAAAAAAATCAGTAAAATCAATGGTTTTTTGTTGACATAGAGCGAAGCAGATGTTATGATATCTACGGAAATGAGGTATAGGATGATTACTTATTTCCAATAATAATACCAGTAGTTGACATGTAAAAAGAAACCGCCGGTGTGCGTCCCAATGGGGTGGGAAAGCATACAGGCGGTTCCTTTTTTATGTAAATTAGTAAATAAAAGACCGCCGAAAGCCGGCGGCTCTTTGTGATTTTGCATTAATTTTCCGCAGAGCGGAGGACGTTATGCACGACAGCGGGAGAAAGCGCGTGGATGGGACAAGGGGCGGCAGGAGAAAATGCGTGTGCCGCCAGATCCT
This sequence comes from uncultured Oscillospiraceae bacterium, assembly GCA_934561725.1. Taxonomy (GTDB): domain Bacteria; phylum Bacillota; class Clostridia; order Oscillospirales; family Oscillospiraceae; genus Heteroscillospira. The sequence goes on along the minus strand of CAKTGW010000166.1, from coordinate 2,346 downwards.
TACGGAACCAGGCAACGTCCAGCCAGGTATCGCATTTATAGCCGGCGGCGGAATATACGGCGCTCGTCTCAAAGCCCAGCGACCGGTGCAGGCCTTCGCTGGCGGCGTTCGGCAATGTAACGATACCATAAGCGGTCAGTATGCCCTGAAGGCGCAGCAGCTCCAGAAGGGCGCTGTAAAGCCGACGGCCGATGCCGCGGCCCGTAAAATCCGGGTGAAGATAGACAGAGAGCTCCGCGTTCCACTGATAGGCGGCACGGCTCCACAGCTGATGCGCATAGGCATAGCCGCCGATTTTTCCGTTTTCTTCCCACAGAAGATAGGGGTAAAAGGAAGAAAAGTCCCTGATGCGCCGGGCGAATTCTTCCTCGGAGGGCGGTACGGTCTCAAAGGTGATGGGTGCGTTAATATATACATTATAAATATCCAGAAGGACGGCGCTGTCCTTAGGCTCTGCAAAACGGAGATGCATCATTGGCTCACCGGTGATAGAGCTTGTTGGTCTCATAAACAGGCTCACAGGTCAGGTTTACTTTCAGCCGGCGGAGGATGGTGTCGTCAACATTGGAGAGGATCACGGAGCTGTGAGCCTGGCAGCCGGCCAGCTGAGGCAGACAGGCCAGTGCCTTCGCGGCGCGTTCATCCTCGGCGGCACAGATAGACAATGCGATCAGCATTTCATCTGTGTGCAGCCGGGGATTTTTATTCCCCAGGAAGTTGACCTTCAGATGCTGGACGGGAGCCAACACAGAGGCGGAGATCAGCTGAGCCTCGTCCGGAATACCGGCGATGGCCTTCAGAGCATTCAGAAGCATGGCACTGGTGGCGCCAAGAAGCTCCTTGGTTTTGCCGGTGATCATACGTCCGTCCTGTAGCTCAATGGCGGCGGCAGGCTCGCCGGTAGCCTCAGCCACCTCCAGAGCACAGCCGGCCACCTTGCGGTCAGCCTTGGTGACATTGGCATGGTTCATCAGCATTTCCAGTTTGCCCAGCTCAGCGTCATTATTGGCGCCGCGGCGCTGGTTGCACAAAGCGGTATAATAACGACGGATGATCTCCTGGCGGGAGGCCTCACACACGGCGTCATTATCGAAAATGCAGTAGCCAGCCATATTTACGCCCATGTCTGTGGGGGATTTATACGGGGATGCACCATAGATCCGCTGGAAGATTGTGTTCAGTACGGGAAAGATCTCGACATCCCGGTTATAGTTTACCGTAGCGACCCCGTAAGCCTCCAGATGGAACGGATCGATCATATTCACATCGTTCAGATCGGCTGTGGCGGCCTCATAGGCCAGGTTGACCGGATGCTTCAGGGGAATATTCCAGATGGGGAAGGTCTCGAACTTGGCGTAGCCGGCTTGAATGCCGCGTTTGTGCTCATGGTAGAGCTGGCTGAGGCAGGTAGCCATTTTTCCGCTGCCCGGACCGGGCGCAGTGACAACGATAAGGGAGCGGCTGGTCTCAATATAATCATTTTTGCCGTAGCCGTCAGGACTGACAATATGACTGATATTGGAGGGATAGCCTTCTATGAGATAGTGACGGAATACGCGGATCCCCAGTCCCTCAAGGCGGGTCCGGAAAGCGTCGGCACTGGCCTGACCGTTGTACTGTGTGATAACAACGCTGCCCACATAAAGGCCGTTAGCGCGAAAAGCGTCGATCAGGCGCAGCACCTCGCTGTCATAGGTGATGCCAAGATCGCCTCTTTTTTTGTTGCTGTCTATGGCGGCGGCAGAAATGGCAATCACGATCTCGGCCTGCTCCTTCAGCTGCAGGAGCATTTGCAGCTTGCTGTCCGGCAAAAAGCCAGGCAGCCAGTCCGGCGGTTCCAGCAGCAAGGATTCCGGCAGCGGCACGATGACCGCTACGATCTTTACCAACTTTCATGACGTTGCCCTAACGGCTGATATCAAACCGAGCACGCCCGGTAACTTTGTCAACCTGCGCTGGGCGCCCAGCCTGGACAGCGGCGTCATCGATGAAATCGCCGACGGTACGATGGTGTGGGCGCTGGAACGCAACGGCAGCTTCTACCGCTGCTGCACCCGCGACGGCCGAATCGGTTACATTCATAAAAACCTTTTGCGGCTGAAGGATACCGCCGACGGCGTGTGGAACAAAACCGGCGTCGTGCGCTCCTCCGACGGCACCGCCGTCGTCCGCGACCGCGCAAGCAAGTCCGGCTACGCCCTGTACGAACTGAAGGTGGGCGACCGCGTGCTGCTGAGCAACGGCCTGCTTGCGCTCGAGGTGAAGCGGCTGGAGGGCGCGGACGTGGTGTGTACGGTGCTCGTCGGCGGCGAACTGTCCGACCGCAAGAGCATGAACTTCCCCGGA
>CAKTGW010000165.1 GCA_934561725.1 uncultured Oscillospiraceae bacterium | reverse complement strand
ATGTTTTTGACGGCGCTTCGGAGTGGATCGGCGGCATGCTGCACGAGCTGCCCTTCGTGTGGAAGGCAGTGGCGGCTGTGTGCGGCGTTCTGCTGATAGAGCTTGTGCTGTTCCTGATGGCTATGGGGACCTGGGGCTTCAGCGGGATGCTCTTTCTTCTGTTCCTGATCTTCAACGGCTGTCTGCTGCTGTTTGCATGGCGTCTGGCAGCCGACATGATGAAGTTGAAGCGGGCAGGGGAACGTCTGGCGGCCGGAGAGCTGGAGCAGACGGTGGATACCAGCCGGATGCTGCATGAATTCAAATGCCATGGCGAGGATCTGAATTCCATTGCCCAGGGGATCTCCCGGGCGGTAGAAAAGCAGCTGAAAAGCGAGCGCCTGAAAACGGAGCTGATCACAAATGTGTCTCATGATATCAAGACGCCGCTGACCAGTATTGTAAACTATGTGGATCTGCTGAAGAAGGAGGGGCTGACCGGCAAGGCGGAGGAGTATGTTGCCGTTCTGGATCGGCAGTCCGCCCGCCTGAAAAAGCTGACAGAGGATCTGGTAGAGGCCAGTAAGGCGTCCACGGGAAATATTGCAGTGAATCTGGTCTGCACGGATGTGGGCGAAATTGCCCGCCAGGCGGCGGGAGAGTACACAGAGCGGCTGGAAAAGGCCAAACTGGAGCTGATCCTGAATATTTCGGAGCCCTCTCCGCAGATCATGGCGGATGGGCGCTTACTCTGGCGCGTGATCGATAATCTGTTGTCCAATGTCTGCAAGTACGCCCAGGAGGGAACGCGGGTCTATCTGGATATCCGCCGCGTGTCCGGCTGCGTCAGTCTGGCGGTGAAGAATATTTCCCGGGATATGCTGAATATTGACCCGGAGGAGCTTACGGAGCGCTTCGTGCGGGGAGACATGAGCCGCAATACCGAGGGCAGCGGGCTGGGATTGAATATTGCCCGCAGCCTGACAGAGCTGCAGAACGGCAGCTTCACTCTGTCCGTAGATGGCGATCTTTTCAAGGCAGAGCTGCAATTCAACGAGATCGGCTGATGTAAAATTGAGTTCAGCATATTGATTTTTCCGAGCTGTTCTGGTAATGTGGCATATGCACGTATGATGCGCCATATTTCAGGAGGAATGCTTTATGCTGATCAGAAAATACCGGGACGGCGATCTGTCGGCTATGGTTTCCATATGGAACGAGGTTGTGGAGGAGGGAGTGGCCTTTCCGCAGGAGGACTATCTTGATGAACAGTCCGGAAAAGCCTTCTTTGCATCCCAGACCTATACCGCGGTGGCAGAGTGTGATGGCCGGGTCGCGGGTCTGTACATCCTGCACCCCAATAATATCGGCCGCTGCGGCCATATCTGCAACGCCAGCTATGCGGTAAGCTCCCGCTGCCGGGGAATGCATATCGGAGAAGCTCTGGTTCAGGACTGTCTGAAAAAGGCAAAGGAATTTGATTTCAGGGTCCTGCAGTTCAATGCTGTGGTGGAGAGCAATGTCCATGCCCGCCATTTGTATGAGCGGCTGGGCTTCTGCCTGCTGGGCACTGTCCCGGGCGGATTCCGGCTGAAGAATGGCTGCTATGAGAATATCTGCCTGTACTACCATCTGCTATAGAAAATAAGAATAACAGGACTCCGCCGGGCCTGATGTCCGGCGGAGTCCTTTTATGTATTTAGTTTATATTTCAGCGCTGGAGGAGCAGCTCTTCGACCTGCCGGAGCTGTTCCGGTGTGTTGACGCCAATGATCTCCGTTCCCAGATCCCGGTGGCAGACGCCTACCTTCAGTCCCTGCGCCTGCATCAGTGCGGGAGCATCCGTGAGATAGTACTCGCCCTGTGCGTTATCCTGCCGCAGAGAACCCAGGACCCGGTGCAGAGCGCGGGCGTCGAATACATAGACCCCGCTGTTCAGCTCGGTAATGCGCTTCTGCGCGTCAGTGGCATCCTTATCCTCTACCATGCCGCAGAAGGCGCCGTGAGCATCCCGGAGAATGCGTCCGTAGGGGAGAGCCACGCTGCTCTCGCCGCTCAGAATGGTGCAGGCATTTCCCTCCTGCAGATGGAGGCGGCAGAGCTCGGCATAGGTCTCCCGGCGAATCAGGGGCATATCGCCGCAGCAGACCAGCAGACTGCCGTCAAAATCTCCCAATGCGTCATACGCACAGAGCACGGCATGGCCGGTGCCCAGCTGCTCACTCTGGAGCGCAAAGGGGTGATCCGGAAAAGCCTGCTCAACATATTCCTTTTTATAGCCGACCACAAGGACGCAGTCCTGCGGCGCGATAAAGTCCAGCGCGGACAGCACATAGTGCAGCAGCGGCTTGCCCAGAGCGGTGCGCATGACCTTGGGCAGGGAAACACCTTCTGTCTGCATGCGGGTGCCTTTTCCGGCGGCCAATACCACGGCCTTGAGTTTTGTTTCCATATTTGTGACCTCCGTCAAACCTCGCGCTCCAAGCGCAGGCTGTATTGATTTGTGCTGAGATGGCTTAAAATCGCACTCAGCGCCCGTTCGGTGGAAGAAGAACAGTCAAAACGGACATGCACGCTGCGGTTGGCGTTGTCTATCCGCGTGTTGACCAGCGCAGAGCTGACACCATAGCCGTAACGATCGGCGGCGTCGATATCAAAGGTGTTCATTTTCAGATTTGTTTCGGCGGCGAGCGCGCTGCAGGCAGCAAGGCCGTCTCCGGAGGAGGAGACCATGACCGTAGCGGTCTGGGCTGCATCCAGCAGCAGAGCGGCACCCGCACTGTAATCGCCGGCGGCGTCGACTCCGCAATAAATCCCCACGCTGTGTCCGCTGCCGTAGATCCGGCGGACAGTGTCCGGGGCGGAAGCAATCTCCTCCGGCTTCAGATAGAAAGCGGCGTGGACGGAATAGCGGGAGAGCGTATCCAGCAGAGCGGAAGAGGGGAGACCCTCAAAGCTGAGATAGACCGGTGTGTTCACATGACTGTCCTGAGTGGGGACGACAGTCTCTGCCGGAGCGGAAGGAGACGGCGGCGTGAGAGAGTTGATATAGCTTTCATATCTGGGCTGCATGATATTTGCGGCGGCGTAGATAAAGTCCGAATCGGACAGATAGCTGTCGCTGTCAGTAATGCGGAGAATGTCACCGTAGCCAATGCCCTTGATATAGGACCAGCTCAATCCGAAAAAGCTGCACACGAAGGGGACGGATACATAGATCTGTCCGTTCTTTGTCACTGTGGAGGTGGAATAATAATTGTCGTCTCCGTCAAAGGCCTGACCGGTATTCAGATTAAAGTAGAGCTGTTTGTTCGAATGGTACAGGCAGACCGTATTGCTGCTGGAAAAAAAGGAAGAATATATGCGGAAGCTGCTGAATACGGTATAGGGTACAAAGGCGGAGCCATAAAAATAAGGTGTTGTACTCAGGTCCAGCACGGTTTCATTCAGAGCCAGGAAGCAGACCTCGGGTTCTGCTGCGGCACCGGAAATTGAAAAAGCCAATGTGAACAACAGGGAGAGCAAGAGAAGAAGAGCAACTGCGCGCCGCAAGAGAACACCGCCTTTCTGATCAAAATTAAAATTTGCAGCTGAGCTGCGCTCAGTTTACCACATTTGCGGCTGAGTGGCAAGAGCGGGGAGGGCTATTTCAAAAGAGCGGGATTTTTTCGGAAAAGGACTTGCAATTGAGTCAAAGCTGTGTTATTATAAGCAAGCTTCGCCGTTGCGGTCGATTAAAATCAAAAAAGTTCACAGAAATGTGAAAAAAGTATTGACAAAAGATCAAAACGGTTGTACAATAGCAAAGCGCTTGTGGCCCAGTAGTTCAGTTGGTTAGAACGCCAGCCTGTCACGCTGGAGGTCGACGGTTCGAGCCCGTTCTGGGTCGCCATATCCGCGCCGGCCAGCGGTCGGCGCGGAACATAAAAACAGATATGCCTCTGTAGCTCAGTTGGTAGAGCAGCGGACTGAAAATCCGCGTGTCGTTGGTTCGATTCCGACCGGAGGCACCATTTGCGGGCGTAGCTCATCTGGTAGAGCGCCACCTTGCCAAGGTGGAGGTAGCGAGTTC
>CAKTGW010000164.1 GCA_934561725.1 uncultured Oscillospiraceae bacterium | reverse complement strand
CAGCGACTTCCTCTATGGGATCTGCCGTAAGTGAGACACGGATCGTATCCCCGATCCCCTCCATCAGCAAAGTGCCTATGCCCACAGCCGACTGAATCGTTCCCATATAGCTCGTTCCCGCCTCAGTAACGCCCAGATGCAGCGGATAAGGCAGGCGCTTCGATGCCAGACGGTACGCTTCCACTGTCAGAGGAACATTTGACGCCTTCAGCGACAGGCAAATATCCTCAAACCCGCAGTCTGTGAGCAGGCGCACATGCCGTTCGGCGCTCTCGACCATGCCTTCCGCTGTGGGATGGCCATATTTTGCCAGTATTTCCTTTTCTATACTGCCGGAATTCACACCGATCCGAATAGGGATCCCGCGCTCCGCACAGCATGCCGCCACTGCGGCCACATTGTCCCGCCCGCCGATATTTCCGGGGTTGATGCGGATCTTGGCCACGCCTGCACGGGCAGCCTCCAGGGCCAGCCGGTAGTCAAAATGGATATCGGCCACCACAGGCATCCCCGCCCGGGGTACGATCTGTGCCAGAGCCTGGGCCGACTCCATATCCGGCACAGCCAGACGAACAATATCACAGCCTGCATCCCGCAGGTGCGCGATCTGCTCTGTCGTACTGTAAACGTCTGCTGTCTTTGTATTGGTCATGGACTGCACAGACACCGGTGCACCGCCGCCGACAGTCACTGTGCCCACATGTATCTCTCTTGTAAGCTTTCTATCCACTTATGATCCTCACTATATCATTGAACATAACATAAACCATCAGCGCCATCAGCAGAGCAAGCCCTGCCGCGTTGATGTAGCCCTCATATTTGGGATCCAGCCGGCGGCGGGTAATGGACTCGATCACCCAGGTAAGGAACAGGAACAGGACCCGTCCGCCATCCAAGGCCGGAATGGGCAGCAGATTCATCACTGCCAGGTTCACCGCGATAAATGCACCCAGATACAGCACATTGGTCACACCTGCGGCGACTGTCGGCGCCGACTCTCCCACAGTGTTCATCATATCCACAATGCCCACCACACCGGCCATGTCACTCATATGCGCGCCGCCGGTCAGCAGATCCACAAGTCCGATGCGCACTATGCGCACGAAATCCAGCGCCTGATACCAGGAATAGCGGAGCACCGCAGCTATACCGGTATCCAGCTGTCCAAAATAAAAGCCATACCGCTGTACGGTTTTGCCATCCTGCTCGTAATCCACCAACGTCATCTTATAATCCTTCAGCTCCACCTTTGCTCCATCGCGCAGAACAACAATATCCATCAGATCACTGCCGTTGTTCCGTGCCAGATAGGTGGACACATCTCCGGAAAAATAAATGCGCTCGCCATTCACGCGCCAGAACCGGTCGCCTGTCTGCAAGCCGTCCGCCGATTCATAAGGGCAACTCTCCATAAAACCGGTGATCACCGGGGAGTTAAAGCCCTTGGACTGTGAAAAGATCACAACGATCAGCAGCAGGCCGAACAGAAAATTCATAGCTGCACCGGCCACCAGAATGATCAGACGTTTGAGCCTGCTCTGGTTCTGAAAGCCTCTGGGGTCACTGGAATCAGAGTCCTCGCCCTCCATAGCGCAGAAGCCGCCGATAGGGAGTGCCCGCAGGGAATAGAGCGTCTCTCCCCGCTGCCTTTTCCACAGGGCTGGACCCATACCAATGGAAAATTCGTTTACGCGCACGCCGCAGGCCTTTGCCGCCATAAAATGGCCCAGCTCATGTACGGCAATCAGTATTCCAAAAATTAAAATCGCGATAATCAGATACATTAAAAAGCCTCTTCAACATGAATTCTGGCTGCCTGATCCGCAGCCAGGACAGCGTCAAGTCCGGTCTCATTCGTATAATATATGCTGTCCAGAGCCGAAGCAACACAGCCATATATCTCATTGTACCCGATTTCGCCCCGCAAAAACTTCCATACGGCAACTTCGTTGGCCGCATTCAGAATAGCCGGAGCCGTTCCGCCCCGTTTTGCCGCCTCAATGGCCAAGGCCAGACAAGGTGTCTGCTCCAGATCCGGTGCCCGGAAGGTCAATCTGGCGCATTCGGTCAGGCTCAGGTGCGCGCTGCCGGGTGCACAGCGCCGGGGATACGTCAATGCATACTGAATAGGCAGCGCCATATCCGGCACGCCCATCTGTGCGATCACAGCACCGTCGCAGAATTCCACAGCCGAGTGGACGATGCTCTCCGGATGGATCAGAATCTCGATCTCAGCCGGAGATACGGAAAAAAGATGCATGGCCTCGATCAGTTCAAGCCCCTTATTCATCATTGTCGCGCTGTCCACGCTGATCTTTGCGCCCATGCTCCAGTTGGGATGGCGCACAGCCATTTCCGGTGTTACGCTGCGTGTCTGCTCCCGGGTCCAGCCCAGGAAGGGGCCGCCGGATGCAGTGAGCAAAATGCTCTTCAACTCGCTGCGCCGTCCGTTCAGACTTTGAAAAATGGCCGAATGCTCACTGTCTACCGGGATGATTTCCGCCCCATACTTCTGTGCCGACTCCATAACCAATGTGCCTGCACAGACCAGCGTCTCCTTATTTGCCAGACAGATACGCTTTTTCTCCTGAATAGCCGCCAGTGTCGGGCGCAGGCCCACACTGCCGGACACCGCGGTGATCACGGTCTGAGCCTGCTCTGCCGTTGCCGCCTGAATCAATCCATCCATCCCTGAAGCTACAGGGATCCCGGTATCAGCCAGGCGTACAGCCAGCTCTTCTGCCGCTGTTTTGTCATAAACCGCTACCAGCTCCGGCTTCAGCAGCCGCGCCTGCTCTTCCAGCAGACGGATATTGGAATAGGCCGCCAGAGCCGTTACATGCAGCCCGTGCCTCTGAGCCACAGCCACACTCTGCCGTCCCACACTTCCCGTGGAGCCCAGAATGGAAATTGTCTCTATCATATTTCTCACCTCAGCCCACAATAGCCGGCACCCAGCGAAGCAGCAGTTCCATCAGCAGGGCCACGAATACCATGCCGTCAAAGCGGTCATACACGCCGCCGTGTCCGGGAATCAGGTTTCCATAGTCCTTGATTCCCCCGATCCGCTTCATAGCCGAAAAGCTGAGATCTCCGAACTGACAGGCAAAGCTGCCGAGAATTCCGTAAATGGCCAGAATGCCGAAGCTGACCTGATAGTGCAGTGCGCGCAGTCCCAGGCCGTACAGAAGCAGGACCACTGCCGTACCGATAAAACCGCCCGCAGAGCCCTCAATCGTCTTTTTGGGGCTCAGTCTGGGAACAAGCTTGTGCCGTCCCAGAAACACACCGGCAAAATAGGCACAGCTGTCGCTGGCAAAAGCCACCAGAAAAGGCAGTGCCACATATGCCTTGCCCATGGATTCCAGCCGGATAATGCTGGTCAGGCAAAACGGGAACACATATCCCGCCATCATTCCTACCGCGGGCAGTGTCCAGCTCAGCGTTTCGTCCCGACGGAACGAGAGCATCAGTTCACCAAACAGATACATCAGCAGCAGGAAAAAGGCTGCATCCGCCCACAAATCACTGCCCTTCAGCGAAACACTGATGGGCAGCACCATGGAAAACAGCCCCGCAATCACCGGGATGCGCGGATTCAGTTGCGGCAGCATGCAGTGAAACAGCTCCCATACGCCGATCGCAGACAAAATTCCAAACAGCACCCCCAAAACCACCGGCGGCAGGAAAAATACCACTACTGCCAGCGCAGGCACACAGATCACACCTACGATGACCCGAGTTTTCATCTCTTTTTTCCTCCTTCGTCAGATCCCGCCGTAACGGCGTGATCTCCGGTCATACTCCTCGATGGCTTTGTCCAGCTCTGCTGTTGTAAAATCCGGCCAGAGTATGTCAGTAAAATAAAGCTCGGCATAGGCTGCCTGCCAAAGCAGAAAATTGCTCAGCCGAAGCTCTCCGCCAGGACGGATCAGCAGATCCGGATCGGGAATACCGGCAGAAAACAGCTCTCTTTCAAAGTCAGCCTCACACAGCTCCCTGGCTTTGCCCCGGGCCAGTGCGCGTCCGTAGCGCTCTGCCGCCCGGAGGATCTCATCC
>CAKTGW010000163.1 GCA_934561725.1 uncultured Oscillospiraceae bacterium | reverse complement strand
ATCTTGCACAGCTGATCTACGATCTCAAAAACGCCAATCGCGATGCCCGCATCAATGTAAAGCTGGTCTCGGAAGCCGGCGTGGGCACCATTGCCGCCGGCGTTGCCAAGGCAGGCGCCCAGGTCATTCTGATCTCCGGCTTTGACGGCGGAACCGGCGCCGCGCCGCGCAATTCTATCCACGGTGCCGGACTCCCCTGGGAGCTTGGCCTTGCCGAGACCCATCAAACGCTGATACAGAACGATTTGCGCAGCCGCGTCATTATCGAAACGGACGGCAAGCTCATGACTGGCCGCGATCTGGCCATTGCCTGCATGCTGGGCGCCGAGGACTTTGGCTTTGCCACAGCCCCGCTGGTCACGATGGGCTGTGTAATGATGCGTGTGTGCAATCTGGACACCTGCCCCGTGGGCATTGCCACTCAGAATCCGGAATTGCGCAAGCGCTTTAAGGGCAAGCCGGAGTATGTGGAAAACTTCATGCTGTTCATTGCAGAAGAACTGCGTGAGCACATGGCAAAGCTGGGCGTACGCACCATTGACGAGCTGGTCGGCCGTACCGATTTGCTGAAGATGCGCGACAAAGCCGTCAACAGCCGGGCCGCCACTGTGGATCTTTCTGCAATTCTGAACAATCCCTATGCCAACTGCGGCTGCAAAACCCATTTTGACGCTGCGGACGTGTTTGATTTTGAGCTGGAAAAAACACTGGACGTTAAGGTTCTAGAGAAAAAAATGCTTCCTGCTCTGAAGCGCGGCGCAAAGGGCAGCGTATCCATAGATGTTACCAGCACAGACCGCTCTCTGGGCACTATTTTCGGCTCTGACATTACGAAAAAATACGGTGAAGCCGGATTGGCTGATGACAGCTTTGTTGTCCGCTGCCAGGGCGGCGGCGGTCAATCCTTCGGTGCATTCATTCCCAAGGGCCTGACTATGATCCTTGAGGGCGACAGCAACGATTACTTTGGCAAGGGTCTCTCCGGCGGTAAGCTGGCCGTCTATCCGCCGAAGGTCTCCCGTTTTGATGCCAGCGAAAATATTATCGTAGGCAATGTAGCCCTTTATGGCGCTACCAGCGGAAAGGCCTTTATCAACGGCGTGGCCGGTGAGCGCTTCGCCGTGCGGAACTCCGGTGCCTGCGCCGTTGTCGAAGGCGTAGGCGACCACGGCTGCGAGTATATGACCGGCGGACGGGTCGTTATTCTGGGCCGCACAGGCAAAAACTTTGCAGCCGGTATGTCCGGAGGCATTGCATATGTTCTTGACGAGCAGCATGATCTGTATCTGCGGGTAAACAAAGAGCTGGTCAGCATGGATCCTGTCACCGAAAAGCACGATATTGAGGAGCTTACCGCACTCCTGCAGGAGCATTATGCGGCTACCGGTTCAGAGAAGGCCAAGCGTATTCTGGACCGAATGCCCGCCTATGCCGAAAACTTTAAAAAGATTCTCCCCCGGGACTATGACAACATGCTCCGGACCATTGCAAAATTTGAGGAGAAGGGCATGAGCTATGAGCAGGCGGAAGAGGATGCCTTCTACGCCGTGACCAAGAACAGCTGAGGAGGAGAAAGCAATGGGAAAAGCAACTGGTTTTCTGGATTATGAGCGCAAGGCCAATGCGGCTGAAGCGCCTTTGGAGCGTATTCACCATTGGAACGAATTTCACCCTATGCTTGAGGAATCCGAACGGCAGAGGCAGGGTGCCAGATGTATGGAATGCGGCGTGCCCTTTTGTCAGTCCGGCACCTGGTACGGAAAACGCTTTGCCGGCTGTCCCCTGCACAACCTGATTCCCGAGTGGAATGACCTGATTTGCTCCGGCAACTACGGCCATGCTTACAGACGTCTGAAAAAGACCAACAACTTTCCTGAATTCACAGGCCGCGTATGCCCCGCCCTCTGCGAGGCAGCCTGCACCTGTTCTATCCACGGAGACAGCGTGACGGTAAAAGAGAACGAACTGTTCACTATCGAGACAGCCTGGGCAAACGGCCTGATCCAGCCCCATCCGCCGGCTCACCGCAGCGGCAAGCGTGTGGCTATTGTGGGCTCAGGCCCTGCCGGTCTGGCTGCCGCCGACCAGCTGAATCACCGCGGACACAGCGTGACTGTATATGAGCGCGACGACCGCATCGGCGGACTGCTGATGTACGGCATCCCAAACATGAAGCTGGAAAAACGCATTATTGACCGCCGTGTAGCTCTGATGCAGGCAGAGGGCGTGGAATTTATCACCTCCTGCGACATCGGCCGTGATCTCTCTGCCGGAGAGCTGCTGGAAAAATTTGATGCCGTTCTGCTCTGCTGCGGCTCACAAAAGGTACGGACATACACAGTGTCCGGCCACGCTGCCGGTGTGCACTATGCCACCGACTATCTGAAGGCCGCTACAAAGGCACTTTTGGATGGCACTGCCGCTCCCGCAGAGATCAACGCAAAAGATAAAAATGTGGTCGTTATCGGCGCCGGCGACACCAGCTGCGACTGTGTGGCCACTGCGATCCGTCAAGGCTGCAAAAGCATTGTTCAGCTTGTACGCCGCACGGCGGATTTCTATGCGCCTGCGGAAAAGGCCTGGCCCGATCTGCCCCACGGCAACAGTGACTACGGCGATGAGGAGGCCACTGCCCTCTTTGGCAAAAGTCCGAAAACCTATGGCGTCGCCGTCAAAGAGCTGATTCCCGGCGAGGACGGCGCACTCCGCCAGGTCAAAACCGTACAGCTGCGCTGGACAAAGGACGAGAACGGCCGTTTTGTCAACCGGGAGATTCCCGGCACAGAGGCGCTGCTTGATGCCGAGCTTCTGCTGATCGCCTCCGGCTTTGCCGGCTGTGAGGAGTATGTCTGCGACGCCTTTGGTATCACTCGTGACAAGCGTGAGAACGCCGCGGCCGTCAGCGGGCATCAGACTGCCAATGAAAAAATATTCGTTGCCGGTGATATGCGCCGCGGTGCTTCGCTGGTGGTCTGGGCTATTGCCGAAGGCCGTGCTGCCGCCTCTGAGGTAGACTGTTATCTGATGCACTACACAAACCAAGTGTAATTGTGCACAATTCAGCGCCAAAGTTTTTAAGCATATTGCTTGTTTTTCTATTGAATCTGCCGATTGACAAAAAAAGAAGTTTGCTGTAAAGTTTACCCATCATTAAGGCAAAGGTGCCGAGGACAAAAGTTCTCGCGCCTTTGCCTTTTTTGTTTCAGAAAAGAGGAGGAAGAAAAATGGAACTCGAAACGATTGTAAGTGAATATGTAGGCTTCTGGTGTCTGCTGGGTTTGATGCTGGTTTTCTTCATGCAGTGCGGTTTTGCAATGGTCGAAACCGGACTCACCAGAGCAAAGAACGCAGGCAACATCATCATGAAGAACATGATGGACTTCTGCCTTGGAACCGTTGCTTTTATGCTGCTGGGCTATGGACTCCTGTGCGGCACCGACATCGGTGGTTTTATTGGAACGCCGGTAAACACCTGGATCAACTTCGGCGAGCTTGATTGGCCCGCAATGGTCTTTAACCTTGTGTTCTGCGCCACCTCCGCCACGATCGTCTCCGGCGCCATGGCTGAGCGCACCAAATTTCTTTCCTACTGTGTTTACAGCGTGCTTATCAGCCTGTTTGTCTATCCCAATGAAGCCCATTGGATCTGGGGCGGCGGCTGGCTGAGTCAGTTGGGCTTTATTGATTTTGCAGGTTCCACCGCAGTTCATATGTGCGGCGGCGTGGCCGCCTTTGTGGGCGCTGCTATTCTCGGTCCCCGCATTGGCAAGTACACCAATGATGCAAACGGTAAAAAGAGAGCCAACGCAATTCCCGGTCACTCCATGACACTGGCTGCTCTGGGCGTATTTATTCTCTGGTTCTGCTGGTACGGCTTCAATACCTGCGCCGCCGTAACTGTTTATCACGCGGCACAGATCTTCGCCACCACTACGATCGCTGCTGCGGCAGCAACTATTGTCAGCATGGTTGTCACCTGGGTCAAAAACGGTAAGCCCGATGTCTCCATGACCCTGAACGGCTCTCTGGCCGGTCTGGTCGGCATCACCGCCGGATGCGCCAACGTA
>CAKTGW010000162.1 GCA_934561725.1 uncultured Oscillospiraceae bacterium | reverse complement strand
GATTATAGCCGATAAACCGCTTTTTTGTCAATATGCAGGAGAGAAAAATCAACACATTTAATGAGATGATTTCTTATCAATTTTATACAAATTGATAGCGGAAAGCAACTGGCATACGGTATCTGCAACGGTTTGGTTTCCCAGTGCCGACAGGTGCACACCATCCGTAAAGAGTGCATCAAAGTTTTCTTTTTTTGTCAGGACAGCGTAGATATCTGCAAGAGGGAGCTGTTCGTCTGCGGCATACCGGCGGAGCCACTGGACATACTCAGTCAGCATGGTGGACGAGCGGCGGTCTGTAAATGCGGCCCATTGGGGGGCAAGGTGCACCCAATCCATAGGCGGAGGAGTGCCCAACAGCGGCTGAACGCCCGCATTGCGGCAGGCAGAAACAATTTGACACACAGCGCTGCGGTCTGGATCATGTCCTGAAAAAATATCATTTGTTCCGCCAATCACCAGACAGGCCTCCGGGTGCTCAGACAGAGCATCCGGAAGCCGGCGGAGCATCCCGTTCAGCGTATCGCCGCACAGACCGTGATTGCGCAGATGAAGTCCCGTGCGGTGTGCGGTCAGCCGGATCCAGCAGGCGCCGGCAGGCACGCCATAACCATAAGTCAGACTGTCGCCCAGGCAGAGGATAGAACAACTCATACCTTCAACTCGTGGTGAATGGCGTAAACGGCAGCGGTGCTGGCATACAGCTTCTCGGAATCCTCGGCGGCATACAGCTCTGCACGGATATGGATAAGATTGTGTCCTGCCTTGAGGACGGATACACGGACGCACAGCGCACCGGAGACAGGCGTTGGCCGCATATAGTCCAGCGTCATGGAAACTGTAGGTGTGAAGCAGCCGTTGGCGCAGACCATGGCGACGGCGCCCATGGCATTATCAAACATAGTGGCGATGATCCCGCCGTGGAGCCATCCTGCCGGATTCATCATCCACTCGGCCGGGTGGAAAGTAAAGCAGGCCTCTTTGCGCTCAACGCACCAGTTGGAGGGAAGGGGACGGAGTACTGAGCAGATACCGGGGATCTGCCGCCAGCGCTCCGATGCAGCAACCTCTTCAAGGGCTTTTCCGAATTCTTCGTTTGTCATAATGTGTTTATCTCCTTTAATCTTTTCAGAAACGCGGCGCCGAGCAGACCGGCGTCGTTTCCGAGCGCAGCCGGAAGGATCTGTATTTCCGGCGGGCAGTCCCGGGCATATGCAGCTTCCATGATCTGCCTGCGGACGGGAGCAAGCAGCCGCTCACCCTGCGCTGAGATCCCACCGCCGATGCACAGAACCTCAGGCTGTAAAATGTTGACCAGATTAGTCAGGCCGCAGGCAAGATCCGCGGTATAGTCATTGAAGAGCTGCGCAGCTCCGGTATCACCGGCGTCCATGGCGAGAAAAACGGTTTGTCCGTTTATCTGTCCCTGCTGACGGGCGATATTTGCACAGTATGAGTCCGGGACTTCGTGGATATATTCGCGGCATCGGCGAATCAGTGCAGAGGTGGACGCAAGTGTTTCAAAGCAGCCATTCCGGCCGCAGGCACACACAGGCCCTCTGTGGTTTATGACCATATGGCCGATCTCCATTGCACAGCCGTTTACGCCGCGCCAAAGGCGGCCGGCGGAGATAAAGCCTCCGCCGATGCCGGTGCCGATCGTCACGCAGAGCAGGGAATGTCTGCCCCGGCCGCAGCCGGCCATATATTCACCCACAGCGGCGCAATTGCCGTCGTTTTCCAGATATACCGGGAGAGACAGGCGCTGCTGCAGCTGACCGCCCAGCGGAAAATTGCTCATATGTAAATTACAGGCAAAGGACACGGTGTTTTCGGGGAAAATACTGCCAGGAACACCGACGCCCAGAGCTTCAACACTTTGTATAGGAACCTTGCATTGCTCCAGAGCCAGTTGGCAGCTCCTGGTTATTGCGTCTGCAATGAGATGGGGGTCTTGCGGTGTTGGAAGGCTGATGCGGGACAGAAGCTTTCCGCTTTCATCGACAACACCGCTGACAATGGTAGTGCCGCCCAAATCGGTGCCCAAGTACAGCCCGCTCATTCTTCGGCCAGCTCTTCCCAACGGCTGTAGAGCGTCTCAAGATCGGCTTCAGCCCGCTGCTTTTCATCACTAAGCTCCATCAGACGTGCATAGTCTGTGGCGTTCTCTTCCATGAGACGATCCAAATCGGCAATGGCCGCTTCGGCCTTGGCAATATCCCGTTCGAGCTTACCGAGCTGCTTTTCACGGCTGCCGCTGCTTTTCTTTCGCGGCTGCTTTTCTTTTTTCTTCTCAACAGTTTTTGCTGTTTGCTCAAGGGATTGCTGACGGGCGCGATATTCTTTGTAGGCGTTGAAGCCGCCGTCAAAATCAATGATGTGTCCGTCCTCAATGGCCCAGATGCGTGTGGCAAATTCCTGAATAAAGTACCGGTCGTGAGAGACAAAGATCAGTGCCTCTCGATATTCCTCCACGGCGTCCTCTATCCATTCGCGGCTGGCAATGTCCAAATGGTTTGTGGGCTCGTCAAGGATCAGCAGATTGATCTCTCCGCGCATGAGCATGCACAGCCGCAGGCGGCTGCGCTCACCGCCGGACAGGGCGCCTACGGGCTTAAATACATCCTCTCCGGCAAAACCGAAGGCGGCCAGACGGTCCCGCGCTTCCTGCGGGGTGCATTTATCAGCATAGAGCATGGTATCATACAAGCTGCGGTCGGGATGGTCAAATTGGACGACCTGGGGCAGGTAGGCGCACTTGACTGTGGGGCCGCGGCGGATGATGCCGCGATCCGGCTGTTCCTCGCCCATAATAAGCTTGACTAGAGTTGACTTACCTGTGCCGTTATCACCGATGATACCGATGCGTTCGCCGCCTGTGACCAGCAGCTCAAGATCGGAAAAGAGCGTGCGTCCGCCGAAGGATTTTGTGATCCCTTCGATAGACAGAACCTCGTCTCCGAAAAATTCGCGCTCAGAGAATTTGACCTTTAGTTTTCGTTCGGTTTTGGGCTTGTCGGTTTTCTGAAGCCGGGCAATACGCTTTTCCATGGATTTAGCTCGCTTATAGGTCTTGTCCATTCCCTGGAAAGCCCACAGACGGAGCTGCTCTGCCGATTTTTGCAGCTGTGCGATTTTTGCCTGCTCTTTTTCGTATTGCCGCATGCGCTCCTCATAGCGCCGCAGTTTTTCTACAGCATAAAAGCTGTAATTGCCATTGTAAAATTCGGCTTTGCCATCAGAGATCTCCACAGCGCGCTGAATAACGCGGTCGAGAAAATACCGGTCGTGGCTGATCGCGAGAACAGTACCCTTGAATTTGGCAAGATACTCCTCCAGCCATTCGGTGGCGCGCAGATCCAGATGGTTTGTGGGCTCGTCCAGCAGAAGAATATCCGTGTCCTCCAGAATAAGACGCGCCAGATTCACACGCGTTTTTTCGCCGCCGGAGAGCTGCTCAAAGGACTGAGCGCGCATTTCCGGACTGATTTTCAGTCCGTTGGCCACGCGGGAGCGCTCAACATCCATATTATATCCGCCGCGGGCTTCAAACTCGGCGGCGGCCTTGTCATAGGCGTGCAGGATCTCCGGAGAGTGGTCGGTTTCCATCTGATGGGAAAGGGCTTCCATGCGCTTGGCAAGCGCGTACAGCGGGGCGTGAGCCTCTTTCAGGACATCCTCAGTGGTATATTCCGGCGGATATACCGGGATCTGTGACATGAGGCCGATGCGCTTCCCCGGAGCAATCATGATATCGCCCTCATCATAGTCGATCTCACCGATGAGTATGCGGAAAAGCGTGGTTTTGCCGCAGCCGTTGCGGCCGAGAATGCCGACGCGTTCACCATCATTTACTTCAAAGCTGAGGCCGTCCAGCAGATTGGTGCCGACCTCAAAGGATTTGACCAGATTTTTTACGGATATATCAATCATTCAGTTCTCCATGCCTGCGCCGCTGCCGGTGGGCAGAACGGCGGCGTAATAGTCGTTGTCCAGAATGGCCGCGGAATAGACAAAGGCGTCGTTTACCGGACCATAAAGCATATCACGGGGGTAATTTTCCGGCACCGTGACTCCGTCTGCC
>CAKTGW010000161.1 GCA_934561725.1 uncultured Oscillospiraceae bacterium | reverse complement strand
GTGTATCGGGGCCTGGGTGGCACCCAGACACCGATACACAGAGCTGCGGCCTCCGGAAAAAAGATCTCCGGTTCATTTAAAAGCACCGCACAGGATGACATTGCCGCCACAAATAAAAGCATGAGCAGACACGGATATTTGCTCCGGAACGGATCCACTTGCATTCCCTCTCTCTTTCTCGATTCAGCAGATACATTTATCACTCCAAGTATACTTGTCCATCTGTAAAAAATCAATCAGATTCCGCCGCGCATAACCTTTGGATTCATAAAAAATTCATACTTTTATCATATATCCGGGGTATTCTTTTGCTATAATATACGTATTTGATTTTAAGGAGTCCCTTTACATGTCCGCTGTTAAAAATGCTGTCAACCAGAATGCTTACCTCTCATGTGTAGACGATCTGCTCTCTACCAAGCAGGTATCCTCCATGAAGCAGTGGAAGCACCATTTTTCTGTTACCACATATGACCATTCTCTGTTTGTATCCTACGTTTCCTTCCGTCTTGCCCGCCGCCTGCGCTGTGATTATCGCATGAGCGCCCGCATGGGGCTGCTGCACGACCTCTATTTATACGATGGCCGGGATTCCTCTGCACATCCGGGCAACCAATGCTTTGACCATCCCGTTGCCGCCCTGAACAACGCCCGGATGCTGGTTAAAATGAGCGAGAAGGAAGAAAATATCATCATCTCCCACATGTGGCCGCTGTCCAAGATCCCTCCCCGCTCCAAGGAAGCGCTGATCGTCAATATTGCCGATAAATGCTGCGCAACTGTGGAGGTCCTGTTTCTTTCGCGGGTCAAGCGCCTCCAGCGCTGGATCCCCGACACCTCAGCGTTTTTGCCGGCTGCCCATATGGCAGAGAGCACCGCTTCTTAATGCCGGAAACTCATAAGATTGTATTGCAAAAGGCTCCCCTTAAGGGGAGCCTTAAAACTTTTCTCTGTTCGTGTGCATATATGTTCTGTCAAGCGAAGCAGCTTTTTGGTGGCCTGTTGATGACAGACTTAATGCAGCTGCACAGCGGCAGAAGATACAGGAAGCAGCTTGTCAGCACACAGGCGGCCGGCGCTCCAACTGACGACAGCGGAACAACGCAGGCAATCGACCAGGGGGTTAGGGCTGAAATGACCACTGCCGTATCCTCCAGATACAGAGCCATATGCTCAGCATCGTCCGTCTCTTCGCACAGCTGATCGGTCAGCATAATGGTCAGTGTCTGATTGCATGCGATCAGACCTGTCAAAACAGAGGCAGCCAGCACGCCGCCGAAGGGCGTGATTTTTCGGCTGAGCCGGCACATTGCCTGCCGAAGGCCATCCAGCAACCCTGTTCCGTTGAACATGCCGGAATAGCTGGACGAGATGCACACAATGCAAAACACCTTGACCATGGATAGAATACCACCGCCGGAAAGTGCAGCTCGGATCGCCTCATTTTCCGGAGTGTAGCCAAATACCGCAATTTTCAGCATTTCCATTGGAGCCAGCTTCTGGATCCCAATGGCTATGGCCACGCCGCACAGGATACTGACGCCCATTGTGATTTTCACATTGATGCGAAACAGTGAGAGAACGAGCACCAGCAGCGCCGGAATAATGACAGCCGGGTGCATCACAAAGGCATCTGCAAAAATCTCCCGCATCCCGGACACATCGCAGCTTGCATCAAAGCCCATCCCCATAACCACGTAAACGCAGCATGTAAGGATAAAAGGAATGACCGCGGTCCGGAACATGGCAGTCAGATTTTTGAACTGATCTGTTCTGGTCAGCGTACTGATCAGCATGGCACTGGTAGACATGGGAGAATAACGGTCCCCAAAATAGGCGCCGGACATCACCGCCCCGCCGCTGTAAAGCAGGGGGATCCCCATGCTGTTTGCCATAGTCACGCAGATCACGCCCATGGTTGCCGCCGTACCAAAGGCCGTTCCCGTCAGAAAAGAGATCAGGCAGCAGAGCCAGAAGGTGATCAGCACCATGCCGTGCGGGCTGCAAAACCGCGTCGCATGATAGACGATATAGGCGATCGTGCCACTAGAACGCCATACGGCAGTGATCATGCCGATCAAAACAAAGTTAAACAGGACATTCCGCACGGTTTTGATCCCGGAAACAGCAAAAGCCGCCATCTCCCGCGCCGAGTGCTTCTTATACAGCCCATAGGCAAAAAACAGCACAAAGCCAAAGACCAGTGCCGCCAGAACAGAAATATTCAGGCCGACACACAAAAACAACGAAATGGCAAACAGGGCGATCACCATTAATTCTACCATAAAACAGCCTCCACGCCGAGAAACGGCAAAGTTCGATTATTATACCACCTTATACCAACTGTTTGCAAGAGCAGAAGCTGCATATCGTGCTAACCTGACCGTTTCCGGAAGCTCTTGTATCAGCGCCCCGTGTATGGTAGGATATTAAGCGGATACAGGATCACAGAGGTGTTATAATTGAAGATCAAGCAGCAAAAACTGATCCGAGCGTTTTTGACCGAGGAGTTCGGCAAAGACAAAGGCCGCGCTTTATCAGACAGGCAGGAAGCCGTGCTGTATGCACTGATTAAAAATACGGAAAATAAGTCAAAAAATCAGATGAAAACGCTGGTGCAGACGATTCTTCCCCGCATAGCCTTGTATAAACTTCTGTCAGAGGACGGCCTTTTGGCAAATAACGCATATACGTATATGCAAAAATACATGCTCGATAAGGTTGCGGCCAAAAAGCATTCATCTACAGCAAAAATGGAAGCCATACCGGGTTTTTACCGGATCTACAGCAATATATTTCTTAAAATCATGCGCACGACTGATTTACAGGAAAGCGTGCAAAGTCATGGCAGAGACCATTTTGATATTACGATCAGGAAATGTCTTTGGCATACAGCCTGTATGGAAAACAATTGTCCCGAGCTATGCCGTCTGTTTTGCGATGTTGATGACGTAACCTACGGCGGACTGAAAAAGATTGGCTTTACACGTACAAAAACCTTAGGCTACGGCGGTGATTGCTGTGATTTTCATTTCTTCAGAAAGTAATGATATATGTACAGTTCCCCTTGATAACAAGGGGAACTGTTTTTATCCTCTAAAACTTTTCTCCGGAAAATATGAGATATCTGTCAGTGCATCAGTAAAACCAGCATCACAATAAAAATCGCTGCGCCGACCAGACCGATTGTCGTATAGATCCGGCGGGACTCCCCGTCATTCTTCTCCTTGACCCGGTAATACACGCCTGCACCCAAAAGCAGGGCACCAATGAGCATACCTATTATTTTTACTGTCATTTTCTTCTCCTCCATTTCAGCAGTAATGCTGAATTGATGATAACCAGCACGGAGCCGGAATTGTGGACCAGCGCGCCGACGACCGGATTCAACTTGCCTGCGATCGCCAGCAGAATAGCCAGAATATTCAGTGCCATGGAAAAAGTCATATTCACCCGGATCGTAGTCATCATGCGTTTGGACAGAGCCACCAGATGCAGCAGCTCCTTGACCTCATCATCCACCAGCGCAATATCTGCCGCATCCACGGCAATATCACTGCCTACACCGCCCATGGCAATGCCCACATCCGCCGCTTTCAGCGCCGGCGCATCATTTACGCCGTCTCCGATCATACAGACCGCCTCGTTTTTCTGCTGGCACGCCCGTATGTAATTCATCTTGTCCTCCGGCAGGCAATTTGCATGGACCTCACTGATATGAAGCTGTGCCGCAATAGATGCTGCGGCATTCTGATGATCTCCGGTGAGCAGCACAGGCTGCACGCCCAATCCGCGCAGGCCATCGATCACAGATGCGCTCTCCTTACGCACGGTATCTGCCAGGGCAAGGAACCCGGAAAACACGCCGTCCAGAGCTGCGTAGATCACTGTGCACCCCTGATCCAGATACTGTTCCGCCTCTGCCGATGCAGCCGCCGGCAAAGAAACAGCATATTCCGAGAGCATCTCCGCATTACCGGCCAGCACCTGCTTCCCCTCTACCCGAGCGGTCACACCTCTGCCGGGGATCATTTGGAACGCTTCTGCCTGAGCCGGCTTTGCGCCGCTCTCCTGACAATAGCAC
>CAKTGW010000160.1 GCA_934561725.1 uncultured Oscillospiraceae bacterium | reverse complement strand
CCATACAGTGCCTCAACAATGGGCATGCCGAAAAAGTTGAAGTTGCTTGTCATCATGCTGTAGATGCAGATGTGTGCCTCGCTGGGAACACGGTGGAGACGCTTGGCGGCATATCCGACTACGCCCAGTGTGGCCAGCATGACCACTGTGCAGAGAGTGGTCGTGCCGAACTGGCTGATGGCCTCGGCAGTGAGCGCCGTATTGTAAAAAGAACGGATGATCAGTGCAGGCATGGGGACCAGCATGATAAATGCGCTGAACTGCTTATGAAAGTCTTTGGAGACCGTACCGGATTTTACAACAACAAATCCAGCCAGAATGTAGAGCGTAAGCTTGACAACAAGTGCAGTAGTAGACATTGGAAAGGACCTCCTCGCTGTGCCGGTGCGCAGCCTATTTCTTTACATTTTTTCAGGTGCGCTGACGCCGACCAGAGCAAGTGATGCGGCAAGGACCTGACGGACACAGTCAGCCAGAACCAGGCGGGCGGCCTGTACGCCGCTCTCGGCATCCTTGATGCGGCAGGCGTTGTAGAAGCGGTGGAAGCGGGCGGCCAGTTCAATGACATAGCGGTTGATGCGGCTGGGATCATAGTCACGGGCGGCCAGCCGGATCTCCTCGGGCAGGGCGGAAAGCTGCTTGATCAGCTCCAGCTCATGCTCATCGGTGAGGAGGGAAAGGTCCGCATCGGCGCAGACGGGGACGGTTACGCCCTCGGCACGGAGATTATCCAGCATAGTACAGATGCGGGCGTGGGCATACTGGACATAGTAGACCGGGTTTTCGCTGTCCTGACGGACGGCCAGACCAAGATCAAAGTCCAAGGGGCTGTTTGCCATGCGGTTATTGAAATAGTAGCGGGCGGCATCTACGCTGATCTCGTCCAGAAGATCGTGGAGGGCGATCGCCTTGCCGGTGCGCTTGGACATCCGGAAGGGCTTGCCGTCCAGAAGAAGATTTACAAGCTGCATGAGCACGATCACCAGACGATGGGAGCCGTCCAGCCCCAGCGCATCCAGTGCGGCCTGAAGGCGGGCAACATGGCCATGATGGTCAGCGCCCCAGACATTGAT
The DNA here is from genome assembly GCA_934561725.1 of uncultured Oscillospiraceae bacterium. Classification (GTDB taxonomy): domain Bacteria; phylum Bacillota; class Clostridia; order Oscillospirales; family Oscillospiraceae; genus Heteroscillospira. The sequence continues at coordinate 3,018 of CAKTGW010000160.1, read as the reverse complement.
GACCCTATCAAAGCCGCGCTTTTCAAATTTATTGCGGTGATAGGCGATATCGGCGGCAAAATAGGTGTAGAAGCCGTTGGCCCGGCGCAGAACATCGTCCTTCAGCTCAAGCTTTTCCACCTGCTGGGGCGTTTTGCCTTCGTCCAGATATTTCTGGCGCAGCAGCTCACTGGTTTTCAGCCAGAGAGCACCGTCCTTCTCATAGGTCCAGCCGCCGTCTGTGAGCTTGGCAACCGTGTCGGCCACATAGCCGCTGCTGTGCAGCTCAGACTCAAAGAACCACTGGTCGTACTCGATGCCGTAACGGCGCAGGTCAGCCTGCATGTTGGGAATGTTGATCTTCAGGCCAAAAGCGGCCATCTGCTCTAGCCGCTCAGCCTCGGGCGGCTCCTTCCAGCTGGTGCCGTGCTGGTCATAGATCGCCTTGGCCAGAGCCTTGATATCATCGCCGTGATATCCAGCTTCAGGGAAGGGGAAGTTCTCTTCACCTACGATCAGCTGCATATAGCGGGCGTTGATGGAGGCGGCAAAATTGTTGATCTGATTGCCGGCATCATTGACATAAAACTCTTTCCAGGTGCTGTAGCCTACACAGCGCAGAATATTGGCCAGAGTATCGCCAAGAACGCCGCCGCGGGCATTGCCCATGTGCATGGGACCCGTGGGATTGGCAGAGACGAATTCTACCATTACGCGCTGGCCGTGACCAATATCAGAGCTGCCATAGCCGGCGCCCTCGGCCTCAATACTGCGCAGAACATCGCCATACCAGCGGTCGCCCAGACGGAAATTCAAAAAGCCGGGGCCGGCAATTTCAACAGATTTGAAATAGCTGCCGTTCAGATCAATGTTGGCGCAGAGGGCCTCGGCAATTTTGCGGGGAGCCATATGCAGCGCACGGGCGCCGGCCATGGCGTGGTTGGCCGCATAATCACCGTTTTTTGTGTCCTTGGGAATCTCAACGCCGCCGGTAAGCTCGCCGGCGGGCAACTGACCGGCCGCCGCTGCCTTGCGGTGGGCATCCTTCAGCAGTGCGTCGATTTGGAGCTTTGCGTTTTCGATCAGGTTAGCCATTTTTACATCGTTCCTTTTTGTTCTCTTATGGTGATGAGAAATTTATTGCGTCCGATGAGGTTGTGCTCCACATCGGTAGAGTATTCGATTTCCAGTTCGCCGCCGTGCTCGTTCAGCGCGGAGCGGATGGTATGGGTCTCTACACCCATGGTTGCGGAGCCATAGGGCGTCTCATAGAGGAAACGGTTGTTTTTGCCCTCCTCAAAAATCATGTGGCTGGTCAGCGTGCCGGTACGGTTCATGGTCACACTGTTCTGCCGTACAAGAAAGGTGGTCTTTGTGCCTTCCAGTCCGGTCAGGGCGCTTTCCATATAGGAGAATACCGCGCCGTTCCGGCCCCAGGCATACTCGCCGTCTGTCACCAGCTCTATGGAGTCGTCCTCGCCGCCGGTGTATTGCTGGCTGCCGTTTATGGTGATGAGTACGTTTTTCATTGCAGTTCCTTTTGAACAGATTTTCGCTCCGGCAAAGCTGCCGTGCGTCTGCCGGTGATGGATCTTCGTGTGATAATAGTCAGGTTAGGGGATAAGGTTCAATGGCCTCAACCGGCCCCGGAAGGGGATGCCCCAAGAGCTTTTCCGCAGTGGCGGAAAAGAGCTCGGCATCTCCGCTGGTGTAATATTGACGCAGTCCGCTGCCGGAGGCGGCGGCTGCGGCAGGCAGATGAGCTGCCAGCGCACAGGCGGCTGCGGCACTGGAGCTGATCAGATGGACCTGCGGCCCCAGATAAGCCTGAATAGCGGTAGAAATGATGGGGTAATGCGTACAGCCCAGGATAACCGTATCTGCTCCGGAGGCACGGATCCCCTTCAGGGAATCGTCAATTGCCTGGCGCAGCCGGGGATCCTCACCGGATATGATACCGGCTTCAATCAGAGGAACAAACGGCGGGCAGGCCTGGGCAATCACCTGAACGCCGGGAATGGCGTTTTCCAGCAGCGTCTGATTAAAGCCGCTGGCTACGCAGGCCTCTGTGGCGATAAATCCCACGATCCGGTTGCGCGTGATCTGCCGTGCCTGCTCTATGGCAGGGGCGGCCACGCCAAACAGAGGAATATCGTTCTCTGCGGCTACAGTATCCAGCGCGACAGAGGTGATGGTGCCGCAGGCAGCCAGGATCAATTGTGCGCCCTTGGCACGGAGAAAAGCAATATTTTTACGAGCCATATACAGAAGCTGATCCCGGGGGCGGCCGCCATATGGCACATGACCCGTGTCGCCAAAATAGACGATATCAGCCTGCGGCAGCAGTCGGTCCAACTCTTCCACGGCGGTCAGTCCACCCATGCCGGAATCAAACACGCCGATGGTGAAATTTGACATAAAAGATACACCTCAAATTCTCCTATAAATAATACGACAAAACACGGTTTATTACAAGAGCAAAAATTGTGTGGAATTTATTTGTGCGATTTGATATAATAAAACAGTAAGCAATGCACGGCGGAACAGACGCGCATATACTGCAATGGAGGCTCCGGGAAGGGAGGGCGCTGTTTTGAATATTGAGCTTACAAACAGGGAATTCCGGCTCCTGCTGGACATGGCCTATATAGGCAACTGGGTACTCAATTCCACACGCGGGGATGACCGTATCGTGGAGTATGACGAGCTGCAGGAGAAGCTTTTTGCCCACTGTGCCCCTCAGGGCATGAGCAGTCTGATCCAGCTTTGGAGAGGACATATTTTTCCGTCCCGCGATTATGAGGACGGCGGCATACATGAGGCGATCGCAGACTATGAGGATGCGGTGTTTTTTGACATTCTGGCAGAAGAACTGGCCCGGAGAGATATGGCCAGTGAGCAACTTGAGCCGGATGATCTGCAGGAGCTTCAGAAAAGGATGGAAGAGTACATCTCTGAATTTGAGCGCAACGGCATACAGAATATCTCACTGGATCTATAATATGAGGACTCCGGGCATTTTTTGCCCGGAACAGAAAC
>CAKTGW010000159.1 GCA_934561725.1 uncultured Oscillospiraceae bacterium | reverse complement strand
TCTACCAGGAGCAGATCGACATAGCGGTATTTCTGCCGGAATTCCTCCTGAGTGCCCTCGCGGATGGAACGGATCATCTGGTTGGTAAACTCGTCTCCCTTGAAATAGGCCATTTTTGCCTCGGGATCCCGGGTATGTATGGCCTGGCCGATAGCAAGCAGAAGATGCGTTTTTCCGAGGCCGGAATTGCCGTAGATGAACAGGGGGTTATAGATGCTGCCGGGACGGTCGGCCACAGCCTTGGCTGCTGCGTGGGCAAATTTATTGGAGGGACCCACGACAAAGTTATCGAAGGTATAGCCTGCAATCTCGGGAAGGCCGGTATTGACCTCCATCTCAGTCTGATAGTCTGTGATCTCATCGCCGGCCAGAACGACCAGCTCAAACTGGCAGGAAAACAGGTCGGTCAGGCAATCCTTGATCGTATCGGAAAAGCGCTGCATGATGATGTTGCGCTTAAAGTCCGTAGGTGTATGGATGACCAGCTTATTATCGTTTAAAGCAACAGGTGTGACTTCTGAAAACCATGTATTGATAGCTGTGGGAGTGAGCGATACGCTCAGCTGAGCCACAACGCTGTCCCATATTTCAGCCAGGGAATTCATATCTGTTATCCTCCTTTTTCTCTGAAAAAGAAAATAAACTCTGAGCTTACATTTTACCATCAAACAGCGGATAAAGCAAGATATAAATATAATATAAGTATGGCTTACCCGGAAAAATTTAAGACGCAAAATCTTTAAGAACAGATGAACAATTTATAAATTATGCGCCGGCGACAGAAAATCCCTTGCCCATTGGACAGGTTTGCGGTAAAATAACAGGCATATCACTATCGGCACTGCATTTTTAGAGGTCATTATGGAAATACTGGCTCGTTCCATATTGAATATACCGGAGTTGAACCCTCTTCCTCAGATGATGGAAGGGGGCGCTTTGCCTGCGCTGATTTCCGGACTGGCGCCCATTCACCGGGCGCATTTGGCTGCGGCCATGCGTCTGGAAACGGGACTGCCATTGTTTGTCGTCTGTCCTGATGATACGGCGGCGGAATCCATGGCCCATGCGCTGGCAGCCTTTCTGGATATGGACGAGGTCCCCGTGCTGCTGAGCCGGTCTCTGGCCCTGTATAATGCAGAGAGCGTATCCCATGTGTCCGAGCAGAAGCGCCTGCAGTTGCTGTATCGTCTGATGAAGGGCAGCTGTCCCGTAGCCGTCTGCACGATATCGGCTCTGCTTCAGCGGACTGTTCCGCCGGAGATGTTGGAAAAGACGGCGCTTGAGTTTAAAAGCGGCTCCTCTATCAAGCCGGAAGAGGCGGAGGAGCGTTTGCTTCGCTGCGGTTATCGCCGCACGGATCAGGTGGAGGGCGCGGGCCAGTTTTCGCGCCGCGGCGGTATACTGGACTTTTTCTCTCCCGCTTATTCTGACCCTGTGCGCTGTGAATTTTGGGGCGATGAGCTGGATGCTATGGGATTTTTTGATGTACAGACCCAGCGGCGCACGGAAAATCTGGAGCACTGTCTGATTCTGCCGGCCTCGGAGACTCTGCCGGATCTGTATCCCGGCGGAAGCGGGGCTATGGCGTCGGATTTAGACGAAATACGGCGAAAATTGTCGAAGAAGGCGAACAATTGCCAGAATCAGACCCTGGCTTCCATTTTGGCAGAAGATGCGGAAAAGCTGCGGAACCATCAGGGACTCTCTTCGGCTGACCGTTATATGCATCTGCTCTATCCGGAACGGACGTCGGCACTGGAGTATATTCCCCAGGATGCGCTGCTCCTGATGGATGCCCCCGGCAAATGCTTTGAGCATGGCCGGGAATATCTGCGCGAGGTTCAGGCCGATGCCGATGAGTTGGTCAAGGCCGGGCAGCTTCTGCCGGAATGCGCGGATTTTACCCTTGAGCTGGAGACGGTATTCACACGCCTTCAGGACTATCCTCTTCTTCTGGCGGATGCCTTTACGCTGGGACGGGCTCCCATAGAGCCCCGGAGCATTATTTCCGTTCAGGCAAAGCAGCTGACCAGCTACTGCGGAAACGGGGAGGCCGTTGCAAAAGAGGTTGAGACTTACCAAAAGCTAAATTTCCGCACGGTGATTCTGGCTGCCGATGAGCGCAGAGCGCAGCTTCTGCAGAGAATGCTCAGTGAGCGGAGCATATCCAGCGGCTATGAGGCCGTATTGACATGCATGCCTCAGGGAACGGAATGCATCATTACGATCGGCGGGATGGCCGCGGGCTTTGAGTATCCCACTGCCCGCCTTGCCGTACTCAGCGACATGCAGTTTGTGCGTCAGGCAGAGAAAAAACGCCGGGTGCGTACCAGCTCAGCCGTTAAGGAAAAAAAGAAGCTGAGCAGCTATGCCGACCTTTCCGTGGGAGATCTGGTGGTACACGAGATCCACGGCATCGGCAAGTTTGAAGGCGTTGTGCGTATGCCGGTGGACGGCGCGGAAAAGGACTATATCAAAATCAAATACGCCGGAAGCGATACGCTCTATGTACCGGCCACTCAGCTGGACATGGTAAGCAAATACGTTGGCGGCGGAGACGATACCAGCCGTCCCATGAAGCTGAGCAAAATGGGCGGTACCGAGTGGAAGAAAACCAAATCCCGGGCAAAGGCCAGTGCGAAGGCTATGGCCAAAGAGCTGATCGCCCTGTATGCTGAGCGTCAGGCCCGGCCGGGCTACTCTTTTCCGCCGGATACTCCCTGGCAGACAGAGTTTGAGGATGCCTTCGGCTATATGGAGACAGACGATCAGCTGCGGGCTGTGGCAGAAATCAAATCGGATATGGAAGCGCAGACGCCTATGGACCGCCTGCTCTGCGGCGATGTGGGCTTTGGAAAAACAGAGGTCGCATTGCGGGCCGTGATGAAATGCGTGATGGACGGCAAGCAGGCCGCTATTCTGGTCCCTACTACGGTTCTGGCGCAGCAGCATTATCAAACGGCTATGCAGCGGTTCTTTGGATATCCGGTAAAAATCGACGTGCTCAGCCGGTTCCGGACGGCGGCGCAGCTCCGCGCCACGCTCAGGGACCTGCAGAGCGGAACGGTGGATATCATCATAGGAACACACCGTCTTTTGCAGAAGGACGTTCATTTTAAAAATCTGGGACTGCTGATCGTGGATGAGGAGCAGCGCTTCGGTGTAACGCACAAGGAGCGTCTGCGCGAGATGGCCAAGCAGGTGGATACTCTGACTCTGTCGGCTACGCCCATTCCCCGGACATTGAATATGGCGCTGTCCGGCATACGGGATATGTCCATGCTGGAGGAGCCGCCCCAGAACCGTCAGCCGATACAGACCTTTGTAATGGAGCACAACTGGGACACGATATGCGATGCAATCCGCCGTGAAATACAGCGCGGCGGCCAGATATTCTATCTGCACAACCGGGTGGACAGTATTGATTCCACTGCATTCAAAATCGCCGGTATGCTGCCCGGCGTGTCTGTGGCGGTGGCTCACGGAAAAATGAGCCAGGAGCAGCTCTCCTCCGTTATGGAGGATATGGTGGCCGGAGAGGTCCAGGTGCTGGTGTGCACGACTATTATAGAGACGGGTATAGATATTCCCAATGTAAATACACTGATCATCGAGGATGCGGACCGGCTGGGGCTGGCTCAGCTCCATCAGATCCGGGGACGTGTGGGCCGCTCAGGCCGCCGGGCCAGCGCCTATTTCACCTTCCGCCGGGACAAGGTGCTCACGGAGGTCGCGGAAAAGCGTCTGAGCGCGATCCGGGAATTTGCCGAATTCGGCGCGGGCTTTAAGATCGCCATGCGCGATCTGGAGATCCGGGGTGCAGGCAATATGCTGGGCGCTGAGCAGTCCGGCCATATGATCGATGTAGGCTATGACATGTATCTGAAGCTGCTGGAGGAAGCGGTGCTGGAGGAAAAGGGCGAAAAGCCGCCGGCACGGGCCGAATGCTCCGCAGATCTGGCTATTTCCGCCAATATTCCGGAGAGCTATGTTCCCTCTTCAGAGCAGCGTATGGATCTGTACCGGCGCATTGCCCTGATCCGCACGGAGGAAGAGGCCGATGACCTGACTGACGAGCTGATCGACCGGTTTGGAGAGCCGCCGCCGGGTGTAAATGCCC
>CAKTGW010000158.1 GCA_934561725.1 uncultured Oscillospiraceae bacterium | reverse complement strand
AAAAAGTGCATCCTGAATAGCAACCCTATGAGCCGCACAAGAATTTCGTGCGGCTCATTTTCAACACCCCGAATGGAGGTAATCAGCATGGATTTTGAAACGATCCTTACCGATGACAGCGGTACCCGTGTCCTGCCGGCACTGCCGCTGCGCGGCATTTCCGTATTTCCGGGAATGCTTCTTAACTTTGATGTGGAGCGGCCCATGTCTATTGCCGCCCTGAATGCAGCCATGTCTGCGGATCAGAATATCTTTCTGGTGGCGCAGCGGGATATTGCCGTGGCTACGCCCAGGGCGGAAGATCTTTACAATATAGGAACGATCAGCCGCATCAAACAGGTTCTGCGCATTCCCGGATCCAACTCGGTGCGAGTTATGGTAGAGGGACTGTCCCGCGCCCGCGCATTGGAGTATACTGCGCTGACGCCATGCTTTTATACGCGCGTTGAGGAAGTGCCGGATGTACCGGAGCGCGTCAGCTCAGTCAAGGCTGAGGCGATGATCCGCCAGTGCTGCGGGATGCTGGATGAGTATATCCAGCTGAGCAATGTCGGCACGCCGGAGCTGCTGGTGAATGCCATGAGCCACGACGAGCCCGGATATGTGGCAGATTACGTCACGCAGAATATTTTTCTCAAGCATGATCAAAAGCAGGTTATTCTGGAAGAAACACGCCCTGTGCGCCGGCTGGCGCTGCTGAATAAGATGCTGGCCCGTGAGCTGGACATTCTCAGCATTGAGCAGTCCATACAGGAGAGCGCGCAGGAACAGATGAACAAAAATCAGAAGGATTACTACCTTCGCGAGCAGATCAAGGCCATTCAGGCCGAGCTGGGCGAGGGGGAAGATCCCTCTGAAGAGGCGGAGGGCTATGCAGAGCGGATCAAAGCGCTTCAGTTAGAAAAGCCTGTTGAGGAGAAGCTTCTGAAGGAGGTTTCGCGCCTGGCGAAGCAGCCCTTCGGCAGTACGGAGGCTTCCGTGATCCGCAACTATCTGGATGTGTGTCTGGAAATGCCCTGGAATCTGCGCAGCAAGGATGTTGTGGATATTCAAAAGGCCCGTAAGGTGCTGGACGATGACCATTTCGGCATGGAAAAAGTAAAGGAGCGCATTATTGAGTTCCTGGCGGTAAAAAAACTGGCGCCGGGCGTCAAGGGAGATATCCTTTGCCTGGTAGGGCCTCCGGGAACCGGAAAAACCAGCATTGCCATGAGTATAGCAAGAGCCACGGGGCGCAAACTGGCCCGTATCTCTCTGGGCGGCGTCCATGACGAGGCTGAAATACGCGGGCACCGCAAAACCTATGTAGGCGCCATGCCGGGACGTATCATCAATGGCATGCAGCAGGCGAACAGCATGAATCCCGTGCTGGTGCTGGATGAGATCGACAAGCTGGGCAGCGACTACCGGGGAGATCCCTCGGCGGCTCTGCTTGAGGCTTTGGATTCAGAGCAGAATTCCACCTTCCGCGATCATTTTCTGGAGATCCCCTTTGATCTCAGCTCTGTATTTTTTATCGCAACGGCGAATACAACAGATACGATCCCCCGGCCGCTGCTGGACCGTATGGAGGTCATCGAGCTGTTCAGCTATACGGATGAGGAAAAGCTTGAGATCGCCAAACGCCATCTGCTGCCCAAGCAGAGGAAAAAGCATGGGCTGAACGGAAGCAGGCTTCGTGTATCGGACGATGCCATCCGTGAGATCATCAGTCAATATACCCGCGAGTCCGGTGTCCGTGTTCTGGAGCGCATGCTGGCATCTCTTTGCAGAAAGACTGCCGCAGGTATTGTGGAGGGACAGTTTAAGTCCCTGACCGTCCGGGCGGGCGAGCTGGAGCCGCTTCTGGGTGTTGCGCGCTTTAAGCCCAACGAGCGCAGTCACCGGGATGAGGTGGGACTGGTGCAGGGCCTGGCCTGGACTTCTGTCGGCGGCGAGGTGCTTGAGCTGGAAGCCAGTGTAGTTCCCGGCAGCGGGCGGCTTGAGCTCACGGGTAATTTAGGCAATGTAATGAAGGAGTCTGCCAAGGCGGCGGTCACCTACATCCGCTCCCGGGCGGGGCAGTTGGGGATCGAGCCGGACTTCTATAAGACAAAGGATATCCATATCCACTTCCCGGAAGGCGCTGTTCCCAAGGATGGCCCCTCTGCCGGTATTACGATCTGCATCGGACTGATCTCTGCCTTGACGGGGATCCCTGTGCGGCAAAACGTAGCTATGACCGGTGAGATCACTCTGCGCGGGCGCATTCTGCCTATAGGCGGCCTGCGTGAAAAGACCATGGCCGCATTGCGCAACGGCATTGAGACGGTCATCATTCCATCTGCCAACGAGAAAGATTTGGAAAACATCGATCAGACCGTGCGTGCGGCGCTGAAGTTTGTTACAACGGATCATGTGGATCACATTCTTGATGTAGCGCTGAACCGCCGTGTGGAACCGGCAGGCAGTGCAGATGCCGGAATTCTTGCCGAACGTCCGTCAGGTGCGCCGGCAGTGATCAGACAGTAGGTGCATATGAACATACAGAAAACAGAATTTGTTAAGTCCGCAGTAAAAACTTCGGATTTTATCCGCACCGGTAAGCCTACAGTGGCATTTGCGGGCAAATCCAATGTGGGCAAGTCCTCGGTGATCAACCGGCTGCTGAACCGCAAAAATTTTGCGCGGGTCGGTTCATCGCCGGGAAAAACGATCCATATCAACTATTTTGATGTTGATGATACCATGTATTTTGTAGATTTGCCCGGCTATGGCTATGCCAAGGTATCCGGTGCCGAGCGAGAGCGCTGGGGAAAGCTGATGGAGGCATTTTTTGCTGTTCCCGATCTGGTCACGCTGTCTGTGATGATCGTTGATGCACGCCATAAGCCCACGGCTGATGATGTGACCATGGCGCAGTGGTTCAGAGATACTGGCTGCCCGGTGATAGTTGTAGCCAACAAATGTGATAAACTGAAAAAAAGCGAGATCGAGCCCAATCTGGCCTTGATCCGCGCTACGCTGCCTCTTCCCGAGGATACGCAGATCATTCTGTTTTCCGCGGAAAAGGGGACAGGGCGGGATGAGCTTTTGAGCCGCATCCTGGAGCTGGAGCATTAAGAGAGAGCCTGACGGAACAGTCTGCGGACTTCCGGTCAGGCTTTTTCCTTTTGTGCAGTAGGTGATCAGAAGAGCCGGTACGATATATGAAGCCTTGTAATATCGGCGGTGTTGTGATAAAATACCAATAATAAATCATGGAAGAGTCTATGCAGCAGAGCTGCTTTGCTTAGGAGGCGCCGTTATAGAAGGCTTTAGAAATATTTGGAACAATCTGGACTGGTCCGGCCTGATCGATATGCTTCTGCCGGTCATTCCGGCTGTGCTGTGTTTTTCCATACATGAGCTCAGCCATGGCTATATGGCCTATTTGCTGGGAGATGATACGGCCAAGCGGGAGGGAAGACTGTCGCTCAATCCGCTCAGACATATCGACCCGATCGGCTTTCTGATGCTGGTCGTGCTGGGCTTCGGTTGGGCAAAGCCGGTAAATGTGGATATGCGCAGATTCCGGAATCCAAAGCTGGGCATGGCGGCTACGGCATTTGCCGGGCCGGGAGCCAATATTCTGCTGGCAATTATTCTTATGCCGGTGTACGGACTTTTTGTAGCGTGCAGTCAGCATATGAGTGAAGCAGTTGTTTACTATGGCGGCAAGCTTCTGGTGACAACGATCTATCTGAGCCTTAGTCTGGCGGTGTTCAATCTGGTTCCCATTCCGCCGCTGGATGGCTCAAAGGTACTGGAGGCTGTCCTGCCGGAGAGAATATATTATCAGATCATGCGTTACGAGCGCTATGGGATGATCCTGCTATTTGTTGTTGTCTGGACGGGGATACTGTCCAAACCCATGTCCGCAGCTGTGGACTGGATGTTCAACGGTTTGCTCAATATAGCCCAATGGACCTTTGATGCGGCGGTAAAAATACTCTGACGGAGAAATTATGGAAAATCCGACCTTTCATCTGGAGGCTGTGGTACGGAATAAGGATGAGCTGGACGATTTTGAGGGGCCGCTCAACCTGATCCTCATGCTTCTTACAAAAAATAAAATAGAGATCCGCGATATTCAGATCTCTCTGATCCTGGA
>CAKTGW010000157.1 GCA_934561725.1 uncultured Oscillospiraceae bacterium | reverse complement strand
TCGGCGGAAGCGGAGCGGCGCTCTGCGTCAATGGTGATATGCCCGCGGGTAAGACGGGTGCCGCCCTTGGTGGGATCAGCGGCTGCAACCGCGGCGCTGCGGCGGAGCAGAGCCCGGACACGGGCTTTCAGCTCCAGAATGTTGAAAGGTTTTGTAATATAGTCATCGGCTCCGTATTCAAAGCCGATCAGCTTGTCTGTGTCCTCACTTTTCGCCGTGAGCATGATGATGGGGACATTCGAGAAGGTACGGATCTGCATACAGGCACCCAGACCGTCCAGCTTGGGCATCATCAGATCCAGAAGGATCAGGCCGTATTCGCCGGAGCGGGCCATTTCCACGGCGCTCTCGCCATCATAGCAGGCATCGACCTCATAGCCTTCATTTTCCAGATTGAATTTAATGCCTTTGACCAGCAGCTTTTCGTCGTCTACTACAAGTATTTTCATTCGCTGTCCTCCTCGCAGGTGATCAGACCTTCCAGGCCTGCATAGATTTTGTCACCGATGCCGGAAACCATGATCAGGTCGCCGGGGGCTGTGAACGGGCCGTTTTCCTGCCGCCATGCAATGATCCGGCCGGCAAGGACGGGGCCGATGCCGGGCAGACGGCACAGCTCTTCTTCGTTGGCTGTATTGATGTTGATCAGACCGCCGGCAGCAGAGACTGCCGGTGTGGAAAGCACGTCCGGTGCGGGAATTTCCGTAAGTACAAATGTAGAATCGCCGGGCAGGGCGTACAGAGCGGACTGCACAGCTGCGGCGATCAGAAAGAGTGCTGTACACAGCAGCAACAGGCAATCGCGTTTTTTCTGCGTCAAGTCCGGCACCTCCCAGCAGGCTCGGGGATTTTTATGTTGATTTTCCCGCAATAAATCTATATAATGACAAATGTATGCGCACATCTGTGCTTTTCGCTTTGGCCCTTTATCCTATGATACCATAGATTACTGGAGAATAACATGAAAAATTTCAAGTTTTTAACATTGCTCCTTCTTGCGGCGGTGATGCTGGGCTGTGTTTCCCCGGCGGCACTGGCGCTGGATGATCCGTCAGTTGCCTCCGCTACGGCGCTGCTGATGGAAACGGACAGCCGCAATATTCTTTATGCCAAGAACGAGAATGCCCGCGTTTATCCGGCCAGCACGACCAAGATGATGACCGTGCTTTTGGCCATAGAGGCCGTAGAAGCCGGTGAAGTGAGTCTGAGCGATGCAGTAACGGCCAAGGAGAGCATGAATTATGATCTGATCCCGGACGGAAGCAGTGCCGGTATTCAGGTGGGAGAGACCATGTCGCTGGAGAATCTGCTCTACTGTGCCATGCTTGCATCCGGAAATGATGCCTGCAATGTGATCGCAGAATACGTGGGCGGCAGCATCAGCGCTTTTATTGACCGCATGAACAGCAGGGCGGCCGAGCTGGGCTGCGTGGGAACACACTTTGCCAATACGCATGGCCTGCCCAATGAGAACCACTACACTACGGCATGGGACTTTGCACAGATCGCGCTGGAAGCTATTGGCCACAGCGAATTCATGACCATTTGCGATACAGCGGTCTACCAGCTGCCGGCTACAAATCTTTCCGAGTCCAGGACGCTGTCCAACACTAATGGACTGATCAACGAAAAAAGTGCGCTGTATCCCGGTTATAAATATGAGTACGCCCACGGCATCAAAACAGGCTATACCTCTGCTGCGGGCTATTGCCTGATCTCCACTGCGGAGAAGGAGGATGTACAGCTCCTGTGCGTTATTATGGGCGGTGTAGTGGAAGAGCAGGGCGGCAGCATTACATATTCCAATTTTATGGACTCCCGCCGGCTCTATGAGTGGGGCTTTGAAAACTTCAGCTTTCAGAATATTCTGGATGTTTCCGATGAAGTCACTACTGTGGATGTGACGATGGGTGCGGATGGCGACCATGTGGCCCTGCGGCCGCAGAATGCGCTGACGGCGTTTCTGCCCAATGACGTTTCCGTTGACAGCTTCACGCTGGATGTCCGCACGGAAGCGGGAGAGGACGGCGGTGCACTTCGGGCGCCGATCACAGCGGGCGAGGTGCTGGGTGAGGTCTCGGTCTCTCTGGATGGTGTCAATTACGGCACTGTCAAGCTGGTGGCCGCCAACTCGGTGGATCTGTCCAAAATGAGTTATCTAAAGGCTACGCTGGGCAGCTTTTTTGATTTGCTCTGGGTGAAGATCGTGGCTGTTCTGCTGGTCGTTCTGCTGGTGCTCTATATTGTCTCCGTGATCCTGTACCGCCGTCGCCGCCGCCGGTATATCCGGTATATGCGGGCCAAGCAGGCTGCGGAGCGCCGCAGAAGAGAGCAGCAGCGGCAGGCGCGCGATGAGGCGCAGCCAAACCGGAGCGCCGGTGAGCACGTTTATGCAGCAGCGCCTGAACAGAGCCGCCGCGCCGCCGACAGAGACTATTTTGAAGAGTTTTTTAAAAAATAAAACAGCCGCCGCGCCGCTGAGCATAATGCCCGGCAGCGCGGCCTTTTTTTGTGAGGAATAGAGAATTTGAGGCAAAAGCGGGAAAAAGCGGTTTTTGCGGCGGATAATTCACAGTTTCGCAATATTGCCGGGGTATAATATTAATACTTCCAAAGGAGGTTAATCTGCATGATACTGGAAAAACAGCGTGCTGTAAATATCAACCGGCTGGAACTGCGGGTCGAACAGGGGCTGACAGAGGACTTTGTAAAAGGCTATATGCGCCTGTCCCACCTGTACAGAGGCGCCATGATGGAGGTCAGCACAAAGCTGGAGATCCTGGATGATGAATTTTCAGTTACCTACGATCATAATCCCATCCATCACATGGAGTGCCGGCTGAAAAGTGCAGAGAGCACGGTCAACAAGCTCCGGCGCAAGGGATATGAGGTCAGCACCCAGAGCATCATGGAGCATATTCAGGACGTGGCCGGGGTGCGGGTCATCTGCAATTACACGGATGATCTCTACCGTCTGGCCGGCGTTATCGAAAAGCACAGAGACTTTACCCTGCTCCGCCGCACGGACTACATAGCCAATCCCAAGCCCAACGGATATCGCAGCCTGCATCTGGTGGTAGAGGTGCCGGTCACGATCTCTGAGGTCATCCTTCGGCTGCCTGTGGAGATCCAGCTGCGTACGATCGCTATGGATATGTGGGCTAGCCTAGAGCATGAGCTGCATTATAAATCCAATAAGAATATTTCGGATGAGGCCACGGAGCAGCTGAAGGAATGTGCGGAGCAGCTCTCGGCGATCGATGCAAAGATGCAGGAGATCAGCCAGAGCATATCGGCAATGAACAGCTGACAAATTGAAGGCTCCCCTTACACAGGGGAGCCTTTTGATCTGCGGTGGGAGCAAGCAGGAAAAATGAAAAGGGCGGTCATGGATTTGAGAGCTGCTTTTGAAAGATCATCCGGAATAGACGCCTGACCAGAGGACCAACAAAAAAGATCTGGAGACACAGTGCAGCCGGAAAGCACATGAAGGCCAGCTGTATCCAGCGGCAGAACCAGTTTTCAAGACCATTATGATATAATGCCGCAAAAAGTGTGATGCAGGGTACGATTAGGCAGACGGTGAAGCATTGTATGGCCAGAAGCAGGAAAACGGGATTATCCACTCCGGGAGTAAGGATTTTCAGAGCCAGCTTTCGGGCACAGCTTGTGAGCACACAGAAAATCAGCAGAAAGACGGCCAGATATTCGATCCACATCTCCCGCAGGGCCAGAGCCAGAATTGCACTGGACAGCCCGCCGGAACTCATAGCGATGGTATAGACGGTCATGCAGTATACCATACAAAATACCATCATTGCGGTAAATACAATACTTTGAAGCTTTGTTTTTGGCATAGATCATTCTCCTTTTTTCCGAAAGAAAAAACGACATAAATATGCCGCGGCCATCAGACAGGGGCCGCAGCGATATTTAATGTCGTTGATGCTTTCCGGATTTGATTGTTAGTGATATTATACCAGATTTAAACTGGCCGTGTAAGTGTAAATTTACAAAAACCGGCCGGAGTCCGCGAAAAACAGGGCTTTCGCGGGTGTGCAGATTTCCCGCTGAACCCGGTTTTACTTGCTGTTAAAGATTAATGTCGTTTTTGTGGCTGCGCCGCAGCTGCTCCAGTTC
>CAKTGW010000156.1 GCA_934561725.1 uncultured Oscillospiraceae bacterium | reverse complement strand
GCTGCCATTTTGCCTCAATGGCTGAAAAATCGTACTTCAAAACTTATCACACTCTCTTATTTCTTTGGGCGTTTGCCCACTTAAATTACTCGGCAAGGATCTTTTTGATATCAATGCTCTCTGCATCGCTCCACAGCCGTTCCAGATTGTAGAACTGCCGGGCCTCCTCCTGGAAAAGATGCACGATCACGCAGCCGAAATCCAGCAGGACCCAGCTGCCGCTGCGATAGCCCTCGCGTCTGATGGGCGGCTCGCCCAGCTCAGAGAGGCACTTATCCACCTCATCAGCCAGAGCCTTGATGTGAGGCGCGCTGGTCGCAGAGCAAATAACGAAATAATCTGCCAGGACAGTGATACCGCCTGTTTTAAGCAGCTTGATTTCCTGTCCTTTTTTGCTGTCCAGAGCTTTTACGATATTTTCCGCTATCTGAGCGGGCGTCAACATATTCATCATCCTTTATTTAAAAATAGATACTGTAATCCGTAAACGATTCGATCCCGTAGGTCTTGCCTGTTGTAGAAACCGCCACGCTGCCGTTCCACTGGAGGATATCCACATCATTCACCGTTATATCCTCATTGAGAGGATTGAGGCACTCGTTGATCATATCCAGCCACTCATCCACGTTGATCAGGCAGTAGGAGCATCTGCGGATGGAGCCGTTGTAGTTTGCCGGGATCATGTGGAAATTGATATCCTCAGCCTTGACCTTCAGGAACTCCTCACCAAAGCGAACGATATTTCCGATAGTCAGATTCGTGTCCACATATTCGTCGAAGATCTTGGCAAACTCATTGATCTTTGTAATATTGCCGATCTTCA
Source organism: uncultured Oscillospiraceae bacterium (assembly GCA_934561725.1). Taxonomy (GTDB): domain Bacteria; phylum Bacillota; class Clostridia; order Oscillospirales; family Oscillospiraceae; genus Heteroscillospira. The sequence continues at coordinate 3,334 of CAKTGW010000156.1, read as the reverse complement.
GCAGCTGCTTGGCCACTGTCATCAAGAAATCCTGCTGCGTACCGATCCGTCCGATATCCGCCGTGGCATAGCCGGAACGGAAACGCACGACCTTCAGTGCTTCCGTGCCGTCCAGATGGTGCATGCCCTTGGAAATGGCAATGTGCAGATTCTGATCCGGTGCATCATAATACATATCCACCGGTACGTCGTAATCGACACCGCCGATCGCATCGATCAGCTTGACAAAGGCTTCGATATCAACGATCGCATAGCAGTTGATCTTATAGCCCAGCAAATCAGAAATGCCATCCAGCAGGCCATCCAGCCCGGTAGCCGCATAAAGGGTATTGACCTTCTTGGTACCCCAGGATACGCTGACCAGCGTATCACGGGGGATAGAGACAATGTCGATCTTGTGCTTGATAATATCAAAGGTAGCAACCATAATGGTATCCGTACTGCCGGAGACCTGGTCTGTTCCCACCGCCAGGAAGGTATACACGCCCTCCCGCTGGCCGCTGGCACCCACATCCGGTGTAGGCTCAGGCATTTCCGTAGGCTCGGGCGAATCCTGCAGCGCCGGTGTTACCGCTGTTGAAGGCTCCGGACTCTCTGCCACATTGTGCCGTCCGCCCTGTTCGATATCCGGGAGCGTGGCCCAGGAACGATACCAGGCAAAGGCCGCCAGCGCGACCGCAATAATGACCAGCAGCACCAGCACCACTGCCTTAGCCTTGTTCTTCTTATGTTTTTTTACGATCTGCTCTGTCTTTTTATCTGCCGAAGCCGCCTCATAGGCCGCACGCACGGCAATAATATCCAGATCTGCAGTATCCTGATTGAAGCCGGACCGGGTCGTCCGGGATGCATGCCGCTTCTCCTGTGCTTTACGGCTTGTATGCTTATTGCCAAACAGCTTCATTTTCTATCTTTCCCTTCGACTTAAAAACCATTCCAGTGCTTCTCGGGAGCGGGGATGAGGCTCCACGCCATAGGAACGTATATCTTCTATGCTCATCTCCAGCCCCAGGATCATTGCCTCGTCCAGATCCTGATATGCCAGGGTGCGCAGCTTGTCCACACCCTCAAAATCCCGGTTTGGCTCAATATAGTCAGCCATATAAATGATTTTTTCAAGAAGGGTCATGTCCGGCTTTGCAGTAGTATGCCAGTAAATAGCGTCCCGCACACGGTCTGATACGCCAAAGCGATCTGCCGCCAGCATGGCGCCTGTCTTTGCATGGAGCAGCTTACTGCTCTCCTTTTCAAGCGTGTCCACAATGATACCATATTTTCTGCACAATAGCAACTGTTCGGGCAGGTCAAGTTTCTTCGTGATGTCATGGAGGATACCGGCCTCAGCCGCATCCTCAGCATCCTCGCCCCAGCGCTGCGCCAAACGCACAGCCTCAGCCTCGCAGCCGAGCACATGCGGTACGCGTTTGGGCTTGAGCAGTGTTTTGGCCTGTTCACGGAGCCACGCAAACTCGGGTTTTGCGCCATAATACCGCTTCTGAATGATCCGGGCATAAACCGCATCAGGCACCAGCTCTCTCCCCTTCCGCTCAGGCAAACGAGCGCGGACATCTGAAGATGCCATGGGCAGCGGGCACTTGGGGATAACAGTGATCCTTGCCTGGTATTTGCTGCGCATATAGTCGGCAAAGCGCTCAATATTCTCCAGTTCACCCTCCTGCCGCGGAAAAACAGCCAATTCAACCAGCTTCAAAAGTTCTTCATAGGCATACCACTGCTCAAAGCTCAGAAACATATCCGTCCCGATGAGCATGAAAATTCTGTCCTCCGGGTACTTTTCCCGGAAATAAGCAGCCGTATTGGCACTGTAGCTGGGCGTATCTCCCAGCTTGATCTCATAATCGCTGACCTCACTGCCCGGCACCAGCTGTGCCGCCAGCTCAGTCATCTCCAGCCGTTCCTCCGGCAGAGGGCTGCTGGCCGCCAAGGCCTTGTGCGGCGGCACGGATGCCGGTATGAAGATAAATTTGTCTGCCTTCAAAGCTTCTTTTGATACACGGGCAGCATCCACATGCCCCAGATGGGGGGGATTAAAGCTGCCGCCATAGAGAGCGATGACCATGGACCTTACCTCTTCTTGTCTTTTACTAGGACGATTTTAGGTGCGGAATTGTTCCTCTTATAGAGGACAAACTTGCTGCCGATCACCTGCACCTGCTCTGCTTTGCAGAGCTCAGAAAGCTGGTCGCAGGCTTCGCGGGCCGTCAAAAGCGAATTTTCAAGTACCCGCCCCTTGATCAGTTCCCGCGCTTTCAAAGCGTCGGCTACTGTTTTAACTGTATTTTCCGTGATTCCGCCTTTGCCGATCTGAACAATGGTGTCCTCCGTGGCGGCAAGACCGCGCAGCTGTGCGCGCTGTTTACTTGTCAGCATAATATTCCCTCAATTTTTCCTTAAATTTATGGAGCGCCTTTCCTCTGTGGGAAATGGCGTTTTTTTCTTCCGCTGTCAGCTCAGCCATGGATTTGCTGCTCCCGCTGGGCTGAAAAACAGGATCATACCCAAAGCCGCCCTCGCCCCGGGGGGCAAAAAGGATCTCTCCCTCGCACTCGCCGCGGCAGACGATCCGCTCCCCATTGGGGAAGATACAGGTAATGCAGGAGACAAACCGTGCACTGCGGTCAGTCCGATCCCCCAGATTTTTCAGGAGCAGCTCATACCGCTCCTTGTCGCTGTGGCAATTCTCGCCGCCATAGCGTGCAGAATACACACCGGGCTCTCCGCCCAGCGCATCCACGCACAGACCGCTGTCGTCGGCAATACAGGGCATATTCAGCAGATCACAGGCCCCCATCGCCTTCAGGCATGAGTTTTCCTCAAAGGTCGTACCGGTTTCCTCAACCTCTATAGACAGCCCGGCCTCCGCCTGGGACAGCACGCTGAAGCCCAGCTCTCCCAGGATCTTGCGCATTTCACCGAGCTTTTTCTGATTGTTGCTGGCCAATATAAATGTCATTGCAGCAGCGCCTCCACGAAATGGGCAGGCTCAAACGGCATCAGATCATCCACCTGCTCGCCCACACCGACATATTTTACCGGCAGCCCCAGCTCGCGGGCAATGGCAAATACAATGCCGCCCTTGGCCGTGCCGTCCAGCTTGGTGAGCACAATACCCGTAAGATCAGCCGTCTCCTTAAACTGCTTTGCTTGGATCAGGCCGTTCTGGCCGGTAGTAGCATCCAGCACCAGCAGCGTCTCCCGGCTGGCGTCGGGCAGCTCACGGGTAATCACGCGCGTCATTTTATTCAGCTCGTTCATCAGGTTCTGCTTATTGTGCAGCCGTCCGGCCGTGTCCACGATGATCACATCGCTGCCC